>PACG01000057.1 GCA_002699335.1 Candidatus Poribacteria bacterium | reverse complement strand
ACCTCTGTCCAGCCTGGTGATTTGGTTGCGGTTATTGGAAGTGGTCCTGTCGGATTGGCAATTGCACAAATGGCGCATATTGCTGGTGCTCAGGCAGTAATGGTTTTAGGAAAACCAGAGCAACCGCTCCAAATTGCTCAACAAAAGATGTTTTGCCATACTATCAATGTCGACCGTCAAAATCCAGTTGAGGAGGTTAAAGCGTGGAGTCGTGGTATAGGGGCAACTGTTGTTTTCGAGGCGGTTGGTGGCCGTGCTAATACGCTTCAGCAAGCGACAGAAATCGCAGCTAAACGAGGAAGAATTTGCATGGTAGGTGGGCATTCGGCCTCGCTGACTCTCCACGAGAGGTATGCTCGAAGCAAAGAACTGACCATCTCCTGGTCATTTTGCTATGGCCGGCGTGATGGTCGGAAGGAATTTCAACTTGCAATTGACCTGTTGGCAGCAGGTAAGCTGAATCCAGATCCCCTAATTACGCACCAGTTCCCGTTAGATCAGATTATAAAAGCCTTTGACGTAGCAGCTGGACGAGAGGAGTACGGCTCGATAAAGGTCCTGGTACTCCCCTGATAAGTGCTGAATTAGATGCTGTCAGGTTCGGGAACATTATCCTGACAGTAAACAGGACGGAATAGCGTTTGCCGTTTGAATGGCATTTCCGCCACGTGTTGCGGGTGTGGTTCCCATTTGTGCCATTTGTTACCGACAACATTGTAGCAGTTGAAAACTGCTACTCGATCTATTTCCTCATTTTCCCAACGGGCTCCGGTGTGGGTAATGGCCTCGCTGAAAACCAAGGCTGAACCTGCAGGACACTCATAGTCTTCCCAGAGATCGCAATTTCGATCCTCTGTGGATTTGGGCGGTGAATAGGCGCTTTTGTGACTGCCTGTTAAGAACATCGTACCGCCGCCACCCTTTTGCACCGGATTCAGTTCCCATACCACTCGAGTCAGGCCACTGTGTGCACGATTGTGATGCAGATGGTAGGTATGTGAGTTACCAGGAAAGTTCAACATCCCTTGCCCACCGTGAGGCCGAAAGTTGTCGTGACCTTTGGAACGGATCGTCAAAAACGTACCTTCCACCCGAAACCCATAGCAGTTGTCATTGGCGTAGCCGGTAGTAACAAATTCGTCCATAAAACCAACGATAGCAGGATGATCGGTCAGTCGTTCCAGCGGCCCTCCGATAGAGGATCGATGATGGATGGGAATCGAATCCGTATCATTTCTGAGCCGATAGCAAAAGTCTCTCATTTCACTAATTCGTTGTTCGGTCAAGATGCTAGGGAGCAATAGCCATCCACGTGTATCAAAAACAAACCGCTGCTCTTCAGTTAGTGCAATGGTGGATAATCCATCTGCATTAGTTGTTGGATTAGGCATCTCTACTATACCCCCACAATTTAGATTTTAACCGGCGAGTGATCAGATCGACATTTCATTCCAAAAACATATCTCCAATCAAGTCAAGGACTGGTTGTATGAGTGGATACGTGGATATATATCCGCTGGCTTGAAGTCACACTTTAACGATGTTAGATCAGGAGTTCGCTACCCACCGGATAGAATTGATCGACCGTCCGTTGTAGATCCATAGCGGTATTATGCTCAAAGGCGATGACTTCGATCCGTTTATTTTTTTGCTGAATTAGCTCGGCTAAAGGGCAAAAGTCACCATCACCACTGGCCAGAATAACAACGTCGAGAACGTCCAGCATTGAAACGACATCGATCGCAATCCCGACGTCCCAATCACCTTTAGCTGAACCGTCTCCACGTAAACGAAGGTCTTTGGCTTTTATACGGTATCCGTTGTGTTCCAGTAGCGCCAGAAAACTCGACTGATCAATCTCTGGAATCTGGACAATGTAAGCATAAGCGGCCACCAGGTAACGTGGCCCAACCGTCAGATCTAGCAGCTTGATGTAATCTAGTCGAGACGCATACCGGTCTTTAGCCGCGTAAAACATATTCTGGACATCGACAAAAACACCTACCCTCGGCTGGTCAGAGTACAGGTAGTCAGATNCNATTGGGTTNGGCNTTNCGTTNTGTATCTNTGTTCCTTGCGCTTTTTCTGGAACTAGATTCAAGAGCCGTTTTCTTACACTTCCAACCGCCTTTTTGGAACTTTGATGCAACGACTCCAGTTTGCCTAGATTCGACCGAAACTCGGATACCATCTGATGAAATGTATCTTCAGTTCTAGCATTTAGATCTTCCAAGGAAGACAGTTCCAGATCAAACTCGGTTTTTTTGATCTGTACTTCTTGTAAGGTCTTCAACTGTAACGACTGCCGCGCTATCTCTTGCCGCAGTTTTTCGTTTTCGAATTCAATGGTACTAATGTGTGCTTCATAGTCTTCTAGCGGTACTAACTCTTTTTTAATACTGCTATTGGCTGTTTCTAACTTGGTATATTCTTGCGTCGAGATTTCGAGTTGGCGTTGTAGTTCTTGATTTTGTTGTTTGATATTTTTATTTTCGTTCTCTAGTTGATGTAGTTGATCTCTTAACTGGATTATTACTGGTCTTAGATGGCCCGGTTGATCCAGTGGTACAATATCTTCATGTCGATCAACCCCTTCAAATCGGTTGGGAACAAAATCAGGATAGTCGCAGGCTTGGAGAAGATTAATCCCGTGTTGTTGGACCGGGTTACGTTGGTCGTGCAACAAGGCCCAAACTGTCCGCCCATAAATCCCCTGGTTCTGTAGCTGATTTGGGCAGGACAGAAAATATAGAATTTCTTCCGGATTCATATACCCAATCTGCTGTTGNGGCAAATGAATTTTTTGACTTAGGCCATCACTAATCGTCTGGAAACTGGGAAGGNAGTCGAAGAAATCTTCTGTCAGCCAATGGACAAACCATTCTTTTTTATGTGGTTTTCCCCCGATCAATGGCGAGGGAAANCTATTGACTTCCCCCGAGAGCGCCGATCCTTGCTTTCGTGGGCGCTGAGTTGTTGCCGCAAAAACAGGGGGCGAAGTTCCTCGGTCGGGTCGAAGGTGAAGATGTTGTTCACCTTCGCTCAAAGATGTATCGGAACAGCATTTCAGGACTAAGCTAGTCAATTCTTCAGTGTCGAAACAGTCATCCAAAATGTAGGCGAGTTGGGGTTTCTGAATTTGATCTCTTATCCATTCTAAGTTTTGAAGCATAGGCCATCTCCTTATTCAGGCTTATGAGTATTCCCCCGATTTCCGCTTTCGCCGAGGCGGTCGAGGGTGGAAATAATCCAGGATGCAGCCGCCACTAGATCCGGTACAATTTGATCTGGCCCTGTATCCTCAGCAGATAGAGGACTTTCCCCGATTGTGCCAACCAATCCCCGCGAAAGCGGAGACCGAGTCGAGCGCGCTGCTCTGTTCCTGTGAAAGCCAGGATCGAGGTCCTTCTCTTGGCTATCGGCTACCAAACAGGTTTTACAACCAACCGCTTGACCCGCAACGATATCACGCAACGAATCACCGACTAGAAAGCGGTTAATTGGATCGACAGTATGTTCTCTGATTGCCTGTTCTAATAGACCTGGCTTTGGTTTTCGGCACCGGCAATTATCCTCGTCTCGATGTGGACAGTAGTACATTGCGTCTATTCTTCCACCGCCGTTTTCGATTTCAATAACCATCTTTTGGTGAATTGTCTCTAGCACTTCCGGCGAAACAATTCCTTTGCTGACACCAGCCTGATTCGTGACAATTATCAATCGACAGCCCGCTTGGCTAAGGCAACGAATAGCTGGAATCGCCGTCGGAAGAAACTCAAACTCGCTCCAACTTTTGACGTAATCACCCTGACGCAGGCGATTGATAACACCGTCTCGATCTAAGAAAACGGTTTTCAAAGTCCAGCCGCTTGTAGAGCCAGACGGAGTCTATTTTTCCCAACCGCCACACATCCGATCTCGCCGACGACGATGCCACCAGCTATATTGGCGACTTGAGCCGAATCGAAAGGGGTTAAACCTGCTGCCAGCGCTAAGGTAAAAACAGCCACCACCGTATCTCCAGCGCCTGTAACATCGAACACCTCTTGCACTTGTGTTTCAATTTGGCAAACTTGTAATGCACTTGATGGCATCTCTCGATCGGGGGCGAGGAGCGATCGTTGAAATAACGCCATTCCATGTTCACCCCTTGTAATTAGGAGATGATCCAGACCCAGTCGGTCGAGAATGTCCTCACCAGCGGCAACCAGCGTCGCCTGATCTGTAATCATAGATCCTGTCGCTGTGCCTGCTTCTTTCTGGTTCGGGGTGATAGTTGTTACGCCTTTGTAGTTCCAGAAGTTCTCGACTTTTGGGTCTACCACCACCGGGATTTGACTTCTTTTGGCTATTGGTGTTATTGCCTGAATCAGTTCGTTGGTGACTACCCCTTTGTCATAATCAGCAAAAATAACCGCATCGACGTCCGGTAGTTTATCCAGTACCGTTGCCAACAATTGTTCTTGAGCAGATCCATAGACCGGCAACTTCGACTCCCGGTCAACCCGAACAATCTGCTGATTAGTGGCAATGATTCTCGTTTTAGTACTGGTTGGTCGTCCTTCATCTACATAAACGCCTGCTGTATCGATATTATACTTTTGGAGTAGATCTAATAGGTGTTTTCCGTTAGCCTCTGAGCCAACGACACCAATTACTTCGACAGCCGCGTCTAAACCGGCTGCGTTATGAGCCACATTAGCAGCGCCACCAACACGAACTGTTTCATCAGTGACTTCTACCACCGGTACAGGAGCTTCCTGAGAGATACGAGTTACGTCTCCCCAAACATATCGATCTAGTATCAGGTCACCGATGATAAGAAGTCGCTTCCCTGCCATCAAATCGATTTTTTGGTGCAATGGCATCTGTGATCGTATCTTTGTGGTGTTAACTCAACTTAAATATCACAATTGGGCCAATTTTAGCACAGTAGCTAATTGACTTCAACTGCAAAGTCAGAAGCTCTATTATTAAGCTTTATCGGGGAGAAATTAGGCCACAAGGGGCACGGGAATTGCATAATGTGGGGTATATTCTTTAAGCCGGCCGGAACACAACCCTCATAATTTAAATACACACGACGTTCGGTGATAACATTTTCCGATCGCTGTCTCAAGCGATAGCGTTAGCACCCGGTTGCTACCTTTTCACCTAAAAGATCTAAAAGGTAAAATCTACCGCACCCCGAAACAGATAAAAGAGGTATCGCTACTGCGGGAAAACAAAAATCAAGTGTTAAAGATCAAAAATCGAGAGGAACGCGGTGTTCGGCCACAACCTGCTGATTTAGCTCAATTCCCAATCCCGGACGGTCGTGTTTCGATAACCGCCCGCGATAAATCTGTTCGGCGGGAGTGGTTAATTGACTCCGCCAATCGACCTCACCCCATCCGTATTCCAAAATCAAGAAGTCGGGATGGCTCAGCATCACCTCCACACCAGCAGCAATTGTAACCGGACCGGATGGACCATGCGGGGCTGTTGGAATTCCCCAAGCCGAGGCCATATCAGCCACCTTTTTCAACTCTCCGATCCCACCTACAATCTTCACATCCGGCATAATCACATCCATGCTGTTATGCCCGAGGATCTCGGTGAAAGATTGTCGCCACGCCTGACCTTCTGCTCCTGCAACCCGTAATCCACAACGTTGTTTAACCTCTGCGCAGGCAGCCAAATCAGTTTCTGGAATAGGTTGTTCAAACCAAAACAGATCCAACTCTCGAAGCACATCGGCAACAGCTAATGCACCATTGACAGTAAAATGGCTATGACAATCCACCAATAAGTCGATTTCTGGTCCGATAGTAGCCCTGACTGTTTCCATGCAGGAGATTCCGATTTGAGCTTCATCGATGCTATCGATACCCGATGGTAACCCATCAAAAGGCGCCAACTTAATTGCGTCAAAACCCTGTTCGACGGCCAATGCTGCGTTCCTGGCAAATCCCTCCGGCGTACGGTCAGTGGTGGCTCGATTGATGTTGGCGTAGAGTCGGATCTCTTCTCGACAGGCGCCACCTAACAACACGTGGACGGGAACTTGTAGTGATTTGCCTAAAATATCCCATAGTGCTTGCTCAATCGCGCTCAAGGCGCAGATATGGTTGCGATTACCGGATCTGAAATCGGACACAATCCGCTCAATTTGGCGAGGATCCCGTCCTTTCAATTCAGATTGAAGTTCTCTGACAGCTAACATCTGTGGCTGATAGCTGTTTCCCGCCCGTAACTCGCCAATCCCGGTTAACCCTTGATCGGTAAGGACATGAAGAAACACCCAATCCCCTCGATGATTGACGTGAACGGCATCCATGGTGACATCTACAATTTTCAATTTAGACTCCTGTTGGATTTGAAGATCGATAACTATAAGATAGGAGATGCGGCTTGCCTACAACCAACCAGCGGCCGACCACATTATACTCAACCTGTTGAAGGGCGTTTGCAGCAAAGCAGCGGTATTTTTCACCGGATCTCCGCCATAAGCCTCGATATATGCACTCTGGAATCGTTTTTCCAGGTTCGTGGTCTCCATCAGAGGCAGATCCACCCAGGTATTATCAAGATTTGCACTTTCACGCAGCACGAACCACAATTCGATATCTCGGCGGGCCTGTGCTGAGCCATATTCTGGACCGACTCCCGTTGTTACCGCACGATGCGAGCTGGACAATATACTGGCTTTGGCTATATCGTCGTCGGCAGAGATACCGTATTCTGTAAATGGATTCTCCCACAAAATCGGTTCGAAGTTGGAATCGGACTTATTTAGACCAACGGCAACAGCAGCTAGGATACGCTCCCCGCCAACCTGATCATAAATTTCTTCTAGCGGATATGACGATTGATTAGCGTAAAGCACTAGTTCGTTTGCAGAAAGATGTCCTTCAGTACCTTCAATTTCCCAGTGATTTCCCCATCGTCTGGAGACAGAAGACGACTCATAGAGGCAAGTCACACCGTTCTCAAACTCGATGACACCATTTTCCCACCAGATTGTCGATTCTCGTTGACCTCCGTAACTATCATAGGGGCGTATGTCAGCTCTTTGGCAAATCCCAGGACCTGTTTAGGGTCGCTATTGAGGATCATCCGTATGGCGTTGAAACCGTGATAATTGCCCGATTTGTACCATAGCCGTGCGTGTGTAATTTGCCCCAATACCCCTGTTTGCACAATTTTTTGCTTCAGTTGCTCGTTTGGCCAAAGCCAGACATTTTCGGCGATTTCCCATTTAACTCCGTTCTGCTGACACGTTTCAGCCGTTGCATCACCGTAGTTCAAAGTCAGAGCATAAGGGATTTCAGTGATCAGGTGACATTTCTGTCTCGCTGCGGTTAAGGCGACGACCGTTTGGCCATCCGTTGGAACAAGAACAAAAACCACATCCGGATCTTCGGTTCTCAGTATCCTCTCAGCGTTACTATAACGGCCAGGGATTTGGAACTGAGTACCCGCCTCATTTAGCGACTGCGAATTGCCATCGCAGATCGCGCAAATTGAATAGAGGTGGCTTATTTTTGGATTGTTGCCAAATACTCTCTAGCCCTTGAGGATTGGTAGGCACCTACCCCCACAATAGCTATTCGTAACGGTGTCATTATAAACTCCCTTTGGAATTGGAATTGACAATTAGATGAAAAATGCTATTATATGATACACAATTACCCTTGTTTTGTGAACGCTGTTGTTAACCCTATTGAAACTCTACCTAACAGTATTGGAGATATCAAATGGATGCGGTATGCTTAGAACACAGTTTAACCAGTGAGGAACAGAAACAATTTGAACAAGACGGATTTTTTATTGTTGCCGATGCGATTCCCTCCGAGTTGGTAGCCGATTTAACGGCAGTTACTGATCGAATCATCGAAGACCATCGACAAACCGCCAATCTCTCACCCCATTCAACGATCAATATGTTGGATTTTATAGGAAAAGATCAGGTCTACCTGCAACTGATCGATTGGCACAAAACGTTTCCTAAAGTCTGGGGGATTTTAGGCTGGAACATTAAACTGTACCATTCTCACCTGATTGTCACGCCTCCTCAACCTGACGCTGATCCCAATCGACGACTCGGATGGCATCAGGACAGCGGGCGGCTAAATATCGAATTGGAAGGGAATCCACGCCCTAGAGTCTCCCTGAAAGTCGGCTTTTTCTTGTCCGACACTACCCGTTCGGACCGAGGCAACTTTCATGTTCTGCCCGGCGCTCATCGTCAAAACAGTCTGGATCTGCCAACCGACGGAACAAATCCCGTTGATGCCTGTCCTGTTTGTGTGCCTGCTGGTACGGCGGTCTTTTTCGACCGGCGACTTTGGCATGCGGCAGGGATCAACACGTCAAATGTAATTCGTCGTGTTCTATTCTATGGTTATAGCTACCGTTGGTTACAACCGAGAGACGACATGACCGTCGACCACTACATGGAAAAAGCCGCTCCGATTCGTCAGCAATTACTGGGTAAAAGTACAGGGGGAATGGGATATACGTCTCCCGGCGAGTTAGACGTTCCGCTCCGTTCTTGGTTAACAGATCATCTGGGGGCCGAGGCTGTACCGGGATAATCCTTTCTTCACCCGCAGATTTTGATCAACCATCTTTGAGCTCTTTCACTTGAAACGAGACACAGCAGATCCGATTGTGCCGTCGACCGCACAGATCAGAAAATGGATCTCTGGCTTGGCGACAACAAGCCAGGTACAATCCAGACGCTGAATTTATCGCCTGGCACGTAAACGTTCTTCTCTTTCAACAGATGGAAATCTCGGAAACGATGATATTTTTAATACCTCTCTGTTAGACAGCGCAACGACGTTTTTTCAACCTGGTTTTTCACCAGTACGATGGTCCAAAATAGTCCTAATCCGCAAATGTCGTTAATCGAAAGATGTCTGGATTTTAACTGCTGTAATTGACTCCCAAGATAATTTCCGAGCGTTTCGGCATTTTCTAGTAACTTTTCTTCTTCAGTCACCTCGGTCATTCTTAGAACGACCATAGCCTCGAGGACGTAAGCGGGAGAACTTTGACCGTGGGCGATGAAGACAATAAATTAAATGATTTGGTGATATAATGATATTAAACCTCTTGCATAAATAGTGAAATCCACTCCAGTTCTGACTGAAAGACAGCTAAATTCCTCAGCATATATGAACTTAAAAATCTCCCAACTCCTGTTTCTTAGACTTATGCAAGAGGTCTATATTCATCTGCTAACCCCAAAGCAGTTGGTTAATACTAGGTCATAGTGATTGCAAGAATCAGAATCCATGCGATAGGGAATTGCTTCTTGGGCACTGGTAGAAAGATAGCACGGAACGAGACTGCTCTCCTCCCAGTGGTCACAGAAAGAACAAAAGGGAATCCCTATCCCTATTGAGAGCAATCGGTGCGATTGAGTTCTTCGTCATGCATCATCCCGCTTTCTGTTGGCGAGGAATTGGGAGAACAGTCATTTCAAGAATACCGGTTCCGGATCACAGCGATCACTACTGTGTTGAGTGCTGCCGTTATCACTGCCGGCAATCATTTTTTCGGCAACATCATGACCATCACCTATCCAGGTCGTAAACTTCATGTTCCCACTTAGTTTCTCCATCTCGGCGAACAATCTCCGATCACGTTCGATTGGGCGAACCTTATCCCGGTTCCCATGAAAAGCCCATATCGGAACATCTTTAATCACTGACGCATCGATGAAGCCCTCAGTTTAGGGTAAGCCGCTTCCTGCCGAGGGTGCTGGCGCCGCAAAATAAACAGGGGTGATTTGTATGGTGATATAGGTGCCATGGCCTCCCATTGAGTGCCCAAGAATATAGATCCTGTTTATGTCAATGGCTGGTAATTCTGCAATGACATCTTGGATGTTCTTGAGGTGTGTTGCCTCCCATAAACGGTTGGTTTGCGGGCATGCACATAGTAGCATAGGTAATCGGTGTGTCTCTGCTCTTCAGCAAGAAGTCTGTTTCAGTTGTGCAGTTGTTCCCGGTTATCTGTCCCTCTTTGGCCCCACCATGCAAGGAAAAATAACAGGGAAGCGCTTGTTTGAGTCGAAATAGGCAGGCGTCATCAGCCTGTATGGCATCTCGCTATCAATATGAGGTTTATAGAGATCAATCCAGTCTTGTGATATCTTCCCGTCTACACCTTCGGCATTGCCGTGCGTATATGTATATGCTACCAGATTGCCTAACCCCGGGTGTGAATTGCTGGTGTACTCACGTTGTCCTCCAAATACAAGTCGGGTTGCCCTTTTACATCGTATTAGGGGTGGCCGGCTATCTAAAGACTGAGTCACTTGGTCTTTAGATAACCCCGTTTGGTCGCTAATTTACTGCTAGCATCTACCGACAGAATGTCTTTGGCCTTTCTCACAGTGACAACTTCTGCTGGCGTTAAAGCTCGGTTATAGACTGCCAATTCTTCCAGCTTTCCTTGATGCAAATTAGCGCCACCGTTAGTATCTGGTCGGCCACCAATTTCGATATTATTGTCGTTCCAGACCATCACTGGCCCGTTCTTATCCACGGGTTTCTTTCCTTCTAGCTTACCGTTGACGTAAATACGAATCTCTTTGCCGTCAAAGGTTCCTACCACATTACACCAAATATTTGCTTTCAATCCTAACTTAGGTAGTGAAATTGTTGTGTCAGGATCTCCGTCAACAAAGGGTCTCATGTTCTTTTGACCAGAGTTAATGTACCAATAGATACCTTGTCCGCGGCCTAGACCAAATTCCGCGTTATCGTCGCTTGTGCCAGCTTTATCGTAGAAGATATTGCCATAGACATGCCCACCATCGAGAACAATTTTGGAAATTTCAAATGGAAATCGCCACACGGAAACGATTAAATGTTCGACGTATAAGTCGCCCTTCTTCCTCGGCACAGAACCTTTTTAAATTCAATCACGCGCCCAATCTTTCCTTTGGCGGTGAATTTGGCACTCTTGTGTAACTCAGCCTCAAACCTGTTCGGTCCAACGTCTTAGCTACCTTACCCTGGTCTTCGTTAAACGGCATATAAAAATGTAACCCTTTGGTTACTTGAGCCATTGTGGTAAACGGACTTAAACAGACAGCCAACAGACTAACGATAATGATTTGGGACTTCATTGGTTTTCTCCTTTTTTATTGATGTGACCTACACGGCTTCCAATCTAAAGTACTGGGTCCAATTTACTACCTAAGTCAAATTATAAAAAACCGGAATTGTAACTTTAGTATATTTTCAGGCTAATTTAAATGGAGATATTTTGGATTGCTTATGTTGAAGAAGTCTTCGGCCAGAACTGAAAGTTGGTCAAATGGTCATTTTAGATCACTTATCCTGTGATCAGGTATCAACCATAGAAGAAGGCGTTGAGAAAGCAGGAGGGGTTAAAATGCTAACCTCCTGATTCAGCTGATTTAACAGGTACAGAAGGAGTGTTGGTCGCAGATCAAGACATTCTTAAGAAGCCAAGCCGGTCAGAGATTAGAGGAACGAGAGAAAAGTATATGGCTGAAGCCTTGGAAACAGAGAGGTGAAGCAATATTCAGGGATGGTTAAAGCATTGTGGATGCTAGGTTTAGTTCTTTAGGGAATTGCTGTAAAATATCCTTGATATCACCGATGATTACCGAACGGAAGAGGTAGGAACATCCTGTCTTACACGATAGACTAGATACGAGGGATTCATGAGATGACGTGTGTCCTCTAGTGTGTCCAAATTGGACAAAAGGGTCAATATTCATATCAGGTAAAGGGTTAAAAATAAGTCTATGACTGGGTTTTTGTTAGGATGGAAGAGCCGTTGATAAACCACAGATCTGAATGTTTTTGCAATGTAGTCTGTAGTAGGACAGACCTTGTCAGGTAAACAGGTATATGCTAAAATGAGAAAATATAATCCAAGGAGCTTAATTTGACAAGTTTTTGGCAGCGACAATCTGGATTGTCTTCTACGCAGGTGTTAGTCGGTATTTTAGTGGTTGGTGTCATCGTGGCGGTGGTTTTCGCCCCACGCCTGTTAGGCCAGTCGGGCAAAGCCTTACAAGCTCAGGCCACAGACGAAATTGAGACAATTGGTATTGCATTGGATACCTACGCTAAAGATAATGGCGACTATCCATCGACAGAGCAGGGCTTAACTGCACTATGGGAAAGACCAGAAGTAGCACCGATTCCAATTAACTGGCAGGGACCATATCTAGATAGTCCGATGACTGTAGATCCTTGGGGAAACCGATACGTCTATGTTCGGCCAGGGTTGCGGGACTCGAATGGCTATGATCTGGTTTCACTGGGTAAGGACGGGATTGAAGGCGGAACTAGCGAAGGGGAAGATGTCGTCAGTTGGATTCGAGCTGACGAGTGATTCCGCCAGCTATCTGACAGCAGCTATTGCCTCTTCCAGACTTAGTTGATGGGTATACAGGGCTCGGCCAATGATGGCTCCGGTCGAACCGATTCCTTTCAAGTGACGGAGATCATCCAGGGTTGCTATCCCGCCCGAGGCCACCACTTCAATCAACGGATCCAGCGTTTCTATGATCGCAGCGGTTGCAACCACATTCGGCCCTTTCAGCATGCCATCGCTCTGGATATCGGTGTAAACAATCGTTTTCACCCCTAATGCTACCACCTCTTGGGCAAAAGTGATAGCAGGCCGTTCGGAGATGTTAATCCATCCTTCAGTGGCGACTAAGCTGTTTTTGGCATCGATACCAACCACGACCCGGGCTGGGTAATGCGAGCAGGTACTTTCAACTAATGCCGGGTCTTTCAATGCTGCGGTTCCTAGAATCACCCGGGTAACACCTAGATCTAGAATCTGTTTTACCTGATCTGAGTTGCGGATGCCGCCACCTAGTTGAGTCGGGATTGAAACCCGGCGGACAATCTCTTGTACAATCTCTAAGTTGGCTGATTTCCCTTGGAAGGCACCGTCTAAATCGACCAGATGCAAGTACTCGGCTCCTTGTTCAGCCCATAATTTAGCAATGGCTACCGGGTCTTCAGAAAAGACGGTCTCGGCATCCGCTTGTCCCTGAATCAGGTTGACACACTTGCCGCCACGAAGATCTATTGCCGGGAAAATTCGCATTTGGGTTTGATACTCCTAGAATCAGATCCGTAACCTTAAACGATCTCAGGCCGAGGTAATTTCTCAGTAGGTCGATACCAACCGCCGGTACTATCAAGCTTTATTCCGCCTATGGTTCAGAAACGTCCCATCATCTGCATTACTTGTCGTGTTAACTCGGACGAAAATGTGCTTTCTTTACACTATGCTCAAGCTATCGAAGCGGCTGGTGGTACAGCTATTATGTTGCCTCAGACCGAAGATACGGAGGTCCTATCCTCCTACCTCTCGCTAGCTGACGGATTGCTACTGTCAGGTGGTGGCGACCCCGATTCGCTGATCTTCAATGAACAACCACATCCCAAGATTGGACAAGTAGATCCGATTCGAGATCAGATGGAACTTTCCCTGATCAGGCAGGCGCTAGACCATGACCGTCCGACTTTTGGTATTTGTCGTGGGGCACAGATGATGAACATTGCCATGGGCGGCACCATTTTTCAGGACATTCCCTCCCAACTGCTGACTTCCGATGTCAACCACTCGCAACAAGGGGTTGGCTGGTATGCAGCTCATACCATTCAAATTGAGACTAACTCAGTCCTCTATCAAGCCGCCGGAGCGGCTACATCGCGCGTCAACTCGTTTCACCATCAAGCTATCCGGGATCTGGCTCCAGGTTTTGTAGTTACAGCGACGGCAACCGATGGTGTCATTGAAGCTATCGAAAATCCTAATCATACCTTCGCTGTTGGCGTTCAATTTCATCCAGAATTAATGTGGCAACGCCATCCACTAGCGGCACAACTGTTTAAGCGGTTTCTGGATGCAACGGCCTAATTCTAAGACCTCTCAGCGTTCCCAACTTCGCCTACAACTGCTCAACCAGGAGGATGCCTACGAATCGACCAAAGCGGTCAATGCCTTGCAACGCGCGCAGATTGCAAAGCTCGAAACTCGCCTGGAACGATTGAAAAAGGCCTCAGATCTGTCACAGGAAAGGCAACAGGAAGTCGTTGAAGTTAAGCTAGAGTTAGCACTTTTGAAGGAGTACATAGAACAACAACACCAGGAGTTAACAGGCCTGAAAGGATTATTCCAAAAAATCTGGGATTATTTTCGCCCCCCAGGCTGGTGAATCTTCAATTAGACATGAGATTCGATTCGGACCTGTTGGCAACGCGGCTCCCATCAGATTGGTAGATCCAAAAAATACAGATTTGTTTTCAGTTGAGTTGCCTGCTTTTAGCTGTTGTAGTCGGCGTACCAATTTTCGCCCTGCTGAGAGAGCCTCACTTGTTGCAGCCCACCAAACTTTTTGTGGTCGAACCATGGCAATGCACTTTGGACAGCCGCATTGGAATTTTCGAAGTTCTCTGCGGCTTCACCTGTTAAGAACTCAGTAACAGCGTCGATATCCGGGTAAAGGGGAACAGCCTCTTTCCAAATGGCCCGACCGCACAAAAACCCACTGGCCCCTGCTTCTGTCGCTAGCTTGACGTCTTCGATAAACTCCTCGATATCGACACCTGCACTCAAAATTACCCAAGGTAAGGTTGAGACCACATCCAACCGTCGGCAGAAATCCTTAACCTGATCCAGATCGTAGGAGCTTTCACCTGCATAGAAATCCCGGTCGCTGTAAGCCGAACAGAACTTCAAGTTAGCCGGGAACTCCAGCTTCAAAATATCAACTTTATACTCTGGCTGTGTAAACTCCTCGACACTCCGAATTACCAGATCCGGTTTTTGTCGGGCGAATTCTAGCCTATTGGTTGATCCACCATCAAGGGCATAGCTGACGGGCTCTAGCAGGAAGGGCGCATCTTGTGCTTCGCAGGCCTCTCCAACTTGACGGACATAATCTTGCTGGTGGGCACAGGCTTCAGGCGAAGCATCCGGATGATAGTAGACCAGCAATTTGATCGCATCTGCACCAGAACGAAGTGCTTTTTCAACTGTCCAACCATCAATTGGAGTTGAAGCCCGTTCGTTTTCACCAATCCCGTCATCGACGTAGCCGGATTTTTCAACTGCTAATAGAGTGGCAATATCGCGGGGTAATTCCATAATTGAGTAAGGGTAGCCAAAAATGGGATCCGTCAAGACCGCAGTGGCATATGGCGCCAAAACTCGCGTGATTAGCGTTTTAATTTCTGCAACTTGCTCGTAGCTAACATTGTCCGAAGACACATTCAGGGCCTCTGCCAAAGCCTTCTGCATCGATCCCCGCTGGTCGATGGCCATCATCTTGAAACGCCCTTTCGTATCTGCGAGTTTGGTAATTCGTCTCAACTTGCCTGCTGAAATTTCAACTTTCGACATTGTTTATATCATTTCCTCTAATGATCTAATTTGAATTTGATTCAAACCGCCAGGTATTGTTTCTACTTGCAATCGATGTAGATCTAATGCTTTCGGTCGATGATAAAGTGAATCAGGTTAGAAAAAACTGATTTCGCTTCCCGGGCAGCGGGGTCTTTTAGATGTGCAAACCGGTGTTGAAATACCTGATGTGCTTTGTCAGCTAAAGATTTAGCTCGTTGTTGGGCATAGGAAATCGAACCATAAAGTTTCGCCAACTCAAGAACATCCTGAATATCATCTGCCGTTTTTTCCCCTCTGGGTTTATCCATAATCCGGGTTAATTTCTCCTGTTCCGCCTCGGAACAGGCCTCAAATAGATGGATCAAGATTAAGGTTCTTTTCCCTTCTTCAATATCTCCACCAATCTCTTTCCCGTAGACGTGTTCTTCTCCGATCAGATTCAGCACATCATCCTGAATCTGGAAGGCAACCCCCAGATCCATGCCAATTTCGATAAAGGCATCGAGTTCACTAGCCACAGCACCACCGATGAGTGCTCCCAAGCGACAGGGGGTAATGCAGGTATACCAGGCGGTTTTCTGTACACACATCTGCCAGTAGTCTTGCTCAGTTAAGGTCCAGGTATTGTTGGCAACCCAACTCAGTTCAATGTGTTGACCTTCTACAACCCGATTGCTGAGTTGGATGAACTCAGACAAGACCTGAAAGGTGAGCTCATATCCTAGATCCGCTTGATTCCGGATCAGCATTTCCCACATTTTGCAGTGCAAACCATCACCAACATTAATGGCTAATGGGATTCCGTACTCCTGGTGTAGACACGGCACACCCCGACGAAGAATAGATGCATCTTCGATATCATCGTGGATCAAGAGCCAGCTTTGTAGAAGTTCCAATGCGACAGCCGTATCGATGGCTTTCTTAACCTCTCCACCGAAAGCCTGACACATCAGCAGGCACAGCGCTGGTCGCAGCCGTTTCCCGGCTCTGGTCGGATAGTCCAGCATCAGGCGATAAAATCTTTCGATTTCAGGGGTTGAATGCGACTTTGGAAGAAAGTCAACTATCCGGGCTTCGATCCTAGACTGAGTCTCTTGTAAATAGTCTAAAGCCAATTGGAACATGGACTCGCAGCAGAATCAAGTGGAAGAGGTGTCGGTGAAGTAGAATCTATTTCTGTCACGCGACCTTGGTCTTATTCGTCGTCGGTATCGTTGGGTGAGGGTTTAAAAATAACCTTCCAAACGTAAGAAAGATCTTTTTCGATTTGGCGAAATTCCTTGGTCATTGCAATCGAAATATCGAACAAAAATGTTCCCATCGAGGTCAAAGATGAAATTCGTGAAAGAGCTGGTTGACGGGCTTTAAGGACACTCAGCTTACGAGTATAGCGGTCGTGCCGTGCTTTTGGTCTGTGTGTCGTGGGCGGGAATTGTTCGCTCATTGGCAACGGTTTCAAGTCGTCTGTGTATAATCGCTTGTAACACTTGACACACCTCACCTTGCCAAAAGGACTTTTGTGAGTACAATCGGGACATTTCGTTGGATGATAAAACATCTGCAAGTTAGTATTTATCGGCTAAGATTTAAGATTAACGCGGAAACGCAGTGTACCATATTTTTGCATTGACTGCAACCGGTTTGAATCGACTAAAGCTGATATGCACAGCCCATAAGCGTCAACTTAAGCTAAGTTAATAGTTGAGTTCAACAATGGTGAGGGCAAAGAAGAGGCCAAGCCCATAACGGCCACCATCTCAATGGGTGGTCGGAAGATAAGACCCACCGCCTGCGCGGATGGCTGCAAAAATCGATCGAAATGAGACCGTAGCAAGCCGCGAATTAGTTTCTGCCCACGTTCAAAACTAAACTCATGTCTGGAGCGATCTGACTTTTGAGCAGCCAAGGCGATCAAGATACGGGTTAGTTGGTAGAAAATGAGGGCGGAGTCAATTTCGATCATAATGCCATTCCTGGTTCAGCAAATAATGTTCTCCAAGTGGAGCAGATTCTTTGGCCGTCGGCACCATGCGCGGCTAGGAAAGGGTCGATTTCAGACAAACGTCGACCAACCAAATGTTGTAATTGGCAGGCACCAGCTTTAACGATTAGCAAGTTACAATTGCTGTTCAGGCGCAGGAGCAAGAAACTGCCGGCGGCAGTGATTTTCTTCATTCAGCGGAAAGACCAATCGCCCAAGTCGAGCCGATAGAGACAGTTAGGCTGTGGGTAACGAATGAGAACTGGTTCTCATGTCGTCGGCCGGGACCAACTTGCAGTTTGGTGACGGCGGCGACCTTTAAGGAATACTCAGTGTTTAGCCTCAGGCTAGCATGTTGGTGGTGAAGACTTTGGAACATCGCCTCCAGTTTCTGGCTGAGGGCGACCCCGCTGTCATCAATCGCAAAGGCCGGTTGGAATTGGCCCAAGAACTTGACTTCTTTGATCCCAAGAATTCGCGGGTAGCGATCTAGTGTGTACACGCCTCGAAACAGGTGCCAGTTAATTTCTGTCAGTCGCTGGCTCAACGCCTTGTTGGATCAACGGCTCACTTTAGCTGGGGGAAAGAGTCAGGCTATAGCTGCCACCAAGAAGCCTATGAGCAAGGAACCTGGAGGCCAGGGTTCAGCGGCCGAAAAAACCACCCATCAGAGGAAACTAGGTCCAAGCAACTTCCTTCTTCTTTCATCTGGAAGTGGATGTTTGACCAATAGTGGCGCTAACTGCTGGTCCGAGAAAATTTGTTGAAACACAATCTGTTCTTTCTGAGCCATCTCTTTTCTGCTGACTACTTGGGCTGCCATTTCTTCTCCTTGCTTCCTACTGCCTTTCAATGCTTCCTCCTTAAATGATAACCTGTTTCGTCGAAATTATCTTCTGACACGCCTAAGAGGGTGTCTAAAAACGAAACAGCAATAAAAATATTGGGCTAAAATCAGGGTCTGG
>PACG01000056.1 GCA_002699335.1 Candidatus Poribacteria bacterium | reverse complement strand
GTTAACAATCAGGCCAAAGGTGGTGGTGGTATCCAGTCGCATCACGGTTCACCGACTATTACAGGATCACAGATCACCGGTAATAATGCAGAAACCGGTGGCGGCCTGTTCTTCACTAAATCTTCTGTTGTTGTCACCAACACGGTCATCTCCGATAACCGGGCCGACTACGGCGGTGGGATTCTCTGCTGGTCCGACTCGCTTCTGTTTCTGCATAGCAGCACTATCGACGGCAATATAGCCACGTATGGCGGTGGTATTTTCTGCAGCAACTCTGACAGCATGCTGGTTAATTCTATCCTGTACCAAAATAGGGAACGAGTTGACAATACACAACAACAGATCTACTTCGGTAAATCTTCTCAGCCGAGTGAGGCCGATATCTCCTATTGTTTAATTCAAGGTGGTAAAACTGGTGTGGTTTCCGATGAGACAGTCACTTTGAAGTGGGGACAGGGTAATATCGATGCCAACCCGATGTTTGTTGATCCAACGACAGGAGATTATCGATTGCAAGATCAGTCGCCTTGTATCGGCAGCGGCATCGTGGACGACAGCATGCCGACCGTCGATATCGAAGGGAACGATCGGCCTTTTCCCGATGAGTCTAAACCCGACCTCGGGGCTTATGAACATCGCAAAGGAGAAATTGTTCCGGCTCCGCCAGTTGAGCCCGTACTCGAAAAAGATCTAGATATTTTGATTACCACTGATAAAGGGGAAATCAGGTTGGAGGTTTATCCGGCAGCGGCTCCCATTACAGTCAAAAACTTCTATAATCTGGTTCAGCAGCAATTTTACGACAGCCTGACTTTTCACCGCTACGTTCCAGGATTCGTGATCCAAGGGGGTTGCCCACTGGGTACTGGAACTGGCGGGCCGGGTTGGACGATACCTGGGGAGTTTCAAGATCCTAATCTACTGTTAAAAATGCCTAAACACGTCAGAGGTGTCTTGGCCATGGCGCGCGCACAGTCTCCGGATTCAGCGGGGAGCCAGTTTTACATCTGTCTGGAAGATGCCTCACACCTGGACGGCAATTACGCCGCTTTTGGCCGGGTTATTGAAGGAATGAAGGTGGTGGATCAACTTCGTCAAGGGGATAAAATGGAGACTATCCGTTTGATTGAAAAATCGCTGACACCTCGGAGACCGACCAAGATTGCGATTCAATCCTCAGTCTCGGTTCTGCCTGCTGACGGAGAATCAACGACTAAGATCAAATTAGAGATTTTTGATCAGGATGATGACGGGTTGGCTNATCAGCAAATCAACATCGAACCCGACCTGGGGCGTCTATCTTTGATTGAAGATCATCAAAACGGTATCTATACAGCAGTTTATACAGCTGGAATACAGGTCGGTCAAGAGAACCTGGTTGCCAAAACGAGTAATGGTCAAATGGCCACGGTGCAGATAGAACTGACAGAACCGATGGTTCCTTCAACAATTGTGGTTGTTGCCGCCGACCAATTCTTACCGGCAGATGGCAAATCAACCACTAAGGTCCAAATTACAGTCTTCGATCAGCAAGGAAAAGGCTTGGCAGGTCAGGAGATTGACGTCAAAGCGACGATTGGGACACTATCTTCCCTACAAGATCGGCAAGAGGGAATCTACACGGTCACCTACANCGCTGGAATACAGGCCGGTCAAGAGAACCTGGTTGCTGAAACGAATAACGGCCAGATGGATACGGTGCAAATAGAACTGATAGAACCNCTGACACCTGCTACTATCACTGTGATCGCTTCCGAACTATCCTTACCCGCTGACGGTAAGGCAACCAGCCAACTCCAAGTGTCAGTCCTAAATCAGCGNGGAAATGGACTGACTGNACAGAAAATTACTCTCGACGCNACGTTGGGACAAATATCTTCTCTGCAAGACCAACAGGACGGCACTTATATCGCCACCTACACTGCTGACACGGAAATTGGCCAGGAAAACCTGGTTGCCCGCACGAGCAANGGCATAACAGCTACCGCAANAATCAAACTGACGAAACCAGTAGATGATTCTGTCACGAGAAGTTTCGAGATTNATGTTGCCAATACACTGAAGTTCGTCGAACGCGGCGATCAGATCGACTACCAAATTACGGTTGAAGGGACAGGCGGATTTGAAGANACCGTTTTTCTTTTTTCGGCCGGGGTACCGAAGGGCGTCACGGCCGAAATAACCTCGCCAGCGGTGCAGATTTCGATCGATCAACCAACAGCTAACGCCAAACTCGGACTGACGGTTACCGCTGAGGCGGAAACGCGAGGACACGCCTTNAATCTCCTGGCTACGGGTGACAATACCGGTATTACNCATCGATTGCCAATCACAGTAATGATTCAAGAATCGGCCCTACCGTTATCTCGTCTGGAGTTGACANTTGATCCGGTTGNACTCACTTTTGGACAATCAGTCGAAATTTCGGGGAAAGTAACTCCGNACACAANCTCCGAACAGGCCAAAGATATNCCNATNGCCAAACAAGCCGTTATCATTTCACTGGTCAGTCCTTCAACTACGACCCTTCAGAGACAAACTGAAACAGTTTCTGGTGGGAAATTTCAACTAAACCCACCCTTTCTCCCANATGAGGTGGGGAAATGGCACGTCATAGCTCGTTTTGAAGGTGCCGAACAGTTCAAAGCATCTATGCAGGAATCCACCTTTCAGGTTGATCCTGCCGTCTCCTCAATTTCATGGCTAACCTCAGATATAGCCAGGTTAGGTGAAACGATCAAGATCGCTGGCCAACTAAANCTGGGTAATGCGGAGGATATCTCCGCNCAAGAACCCNCCTTGAAGGGTCAGACGATTGAATTGCAAATCTTTTTNCCCGAAAGTTCCGAGATNGTCTATTTTCAATTAAAAACGGATNCAGAGGGGAATTTTGAGCGGCAAATGGACATTGATCAGGTCGGGATTTGGGAAATAGCCGTCTATTGGCCGGGAAATCAGAATTATATAAGAACTGGTAGTCAACAGAAGCTATCAATCGTACTCCCCGTAGAAACACCAACGCTGGTCGGTGATCTTAACGACGACGCTGTTGTCGACATCTTCGATCTGGTTCGAGTGGTAGGTCAGTTTGGATTGGCGGGNTCTAATCTGGTCGGTGATCTCAACCAGGATCTACAAGTCAATATCTTTGATTTGTTGCTGGTATCGAGTTATTTTGGTCACCGTTTGACTGCTGCGCCTGATCAGGTGAGTAGTTTCAACCTGACACCTGATCAGCAACATCGCCTGGCAAATGCGATTGAACAGCTCAAAATGAGATCNAGACCTTCCACGNTTGAAGAGGAGGTCTTGANAATACTNGCCACCGTTTGGCGTGGTCAATTGCCTNACCGAACCAGGCTGCTGCCCAACTATCCAAACCCTTTCAATCCAGAGACCTGGATTCCCTTTGAATTGAGTCGAGCCTCAGTCGTTCAGATCTCAATTTACAATATTAATGGACAGACCATTAAAAGAATCGATCTAGGCCAACTTCCGGCAGGAAAATATCTTAAAAAGACTCAAGCCGCTTACTGGAACGGCCGGTCTGACCGGGGGCAGCCGGTAGCCAGTGGGGTCTACTTTTGTACCATTCAGGCCAGTAACGAAAAGGAGACAGTGAGCAGCGACGACAACGTTATCGACACCAGACCGCTCATCGTCTCGAAATAGGGCCTCATGACATCTGAAGCACGGATAGAAAGTTACACAGTACCTATTCACGGTTGGTTAGGCGTGGGTTTAGTTGCCATTTTCTGGCCTTTGAATTGGCTCCTCTCAGGCTTGGTGATCGGTACGGATCCACCAATTTCCACTTCTCATTTCGGTTTTTTCCCTTTGTGGCTGGGGTACTGTTTGATCGTAGATGCTCTGACTTTCCAACGTAAAGGGAATTCACTACTGACCAGAAGTTCCAAGTCTTATCTGCTGCTATTCGTTATTTCATCGCCCAGTTGGTGGTTGTTTGAGTTGATTAATTGGCGGACACAAAACTGGTTTTATGATGGACGATATTTGTTTACTGACCTTCAGTACGCGGCCTTCGCTTCGGTTAGTTTTTCGACTGTTATCCCGGCCGTATTTGGGACAGCCGAATTGGTTTCAACTTTCAAATGGATACAAAGACCGTTCAGCGGCCCACGACTTACAACGCGACTTCGAACCACTGTTGGTATGTTCATTTTAGGCTGGATCATGTTGAGCCTACTTTTGTATCGACCGCGCTATTTTTTCCCTTTTGTTTGGATGTCAGTCCACTTTATTCTAGAGCCGGTCAACGTTTGGCTGAACCACAAATCTTTACTCACTAAAACGCAAAGTGGGAATTGGCAGTCGATATTTTCGCTAGCTACCGGATGCCTGATTTGCGGTTTTTTCTGGGAAATGTGGAACTTCTATTCTTATCCTAAATGGATCTATCGAGTGCCTTTCGTCAGTTTTTGGAAGATCTTCGAGATGCCGCTTTTGGGCTATGGTGGTTATATTCCGTTTGCCTTTGAGATTCACGCGCTATATCACCTTGTCGTTGGTCTATTAAAGATCGAATCTGCTGATGATCCACCCTACCTCCAACTTTGATCTCATTGCAGCGATGGAAATCCCCACCCCTAGTTACTCGCCGGGTTGGGGCCGAGTGCCCGTCTGAAGGGGTTAACACGCCAACTAAATCTCTAACCTCGTTTTGTAACTAATGTTTTATCGCCCCGGACTTATGCTCAAAATACCATTTAGATAAGAATTAGTTATAATTCAACTGCCCTAGTCGATTGCAACCCCTTATTCATCTCCTGAGATTGAAGAGTCTTTGGGAATGTCAGGCAATCTTTTTTCTTTTCACTTACGCTGATTTATGTTAGGGTGACCTGGTACACCGATCAATTGTATTGAAAGATACTTCAGTATCATGGCAAGTGGAAAAATGAAAATAGAATCCGTTGACTTCTTCTACCTTTCTATGCCGGAGGTTCTCGATATTGGTGACGGTAGCCAAGACGCGCTCCTGGTCCGGTTACAAGCGGGAAACCATGTCGGTTGGGGGGAGTGCGAAGCGGCTCCGCTGGTCTCGATCGCCAGCCTGGTGTGTCCGATGTCGCACAGTGCCTGTAAACCGATTCAAGATTCAGTCCTGGGCCAAAGGCTGGACGGAACTGGCGACATTGTCCGTATCGGAAACCTGGTACGGGAAAACAGCCTGGATCTGCTGCAAACCGACCATACGCTCTCCGGTATCGATATAGCTATGTGGGACCTGCTCGGACACCGGTTGCAGGCCCCGGTCTATCAACTGCTTGGGTATCAGTACGCGTACCCCAAAACGCCTTATGCCTCAGTTCTTTTCGGTGATACGCCGGAACAGACCCTAGAGAAGGGACGTCAGATGCGACGGCGGGGATACCGGGCCGGTAAGTTCGGTTGGGGCAACTTCGGCCACAGCACGGTTCAATCTGACATTGAGCAGGTGCGTGCTGCCCGGGAAGGCCTAGGAGAGGATGGCATCCTGTTAATCGACGCGGGGACAATCTGGATTGATGATGTACAACCAGCCAAGCTACGTATTGAAGTGCTGAAGGACTGTGGCGTTACTTGGTTAGAAGAACCTTTTATCTCAGGCGGATTTAGCGCATACCATCAACTGGCTAAATTAGCCCATCCTGTTCGGTTAGCCGGTGGGGAGGGAGCTAACAACTACTATCTGGCTCAACACATGATCGACTATGCTGATATCGGTTTCGTTCAGATCGATGCCGGGCGTATCGGCGGCATCAGTGTGGCCAAACAGGTGGCAGACTATGCCCAGGCTAGGAGGATCACTTACGTCAACCACACCTTTACCTCCCACTTGGCACTTAGTGCCTCGCTACAACCCTACGCCGGCATCGAACAGGATGATCTCTGTGAGTACCCGGTCGAGCCCAAGTCCCTGGCGCTGAAGATGACGCAGGGCCACCTTTTGCCCGATAAGGACGGAAAGATCTGTCTGCCCGACAAACCCGGACTGGGCATCTCTCCAGACTTAGAGGCAGTAGCAACTTACCTAGTCGATATCGAGATCAAGGTGGGTGGGCAACGTTTATACCAGACCCCAATACTGTGAAAACACTGACACTGCTAGCAGTTGAGAAGAAAAGAGCCTCTAACACGGTGATACGGCGCTGTTCCCACCTTATCTTTATCTGTTAGGTTTGATAACAAAGACACCTGCAGTAGAAGCGTGGCTGCATCTATTCCAGATACTGCTGCAACCCCCTGATTCCTCTAACCCTTAAACCTGGATTCCATACCAACTACATCAAACCTCAGAAGTTAGCTTAAGCGTCTATAGTAGTGATGCAAACTGATGAGATATATTGATCTGGAAATCAGAGGAATGGCGAAACTGAAGTAAGCGNATGAAATGGTGTGTATAGAGAAATAGAGGTGTTGGATTNCGATGAGTACTAAATGGGTGAAATGTGAGATAGTTT
Source organism: Candidatus Poribacteria bacterium (assembly GCA_002699335.1). The sequence continues at coordinate 8,737 of PACG01000056.1, read as the reverse complement.
GCAACGTTGTCCAAATCCTCCCTTATAGAGGTTACAATTTTAGACTAGAATTATANATATAATGGGAAAATTAACATTGCTGCCTATTACGGCCTCAGTAATATTGGCCGGTTGTTTATCGCCATTGATCGGTCAAAAAACGCCAGGATCAATATGGGTACTTCGCTCCGGTAAATGGATGGAAATACCTCAATTACCAGACTCTGTAATCTTAACTATAGATATTCCATACGCNGGTACCGACAACCGGCGGCAAATGTTGGACTTAATGGTACCAGCCAATACGGNAAATAAATCATTACCTGTAATTGTATTCATACATGGTGGTGCCTGGAAAGGAGGACATAAAACAGAGGGATTAGGTTGGATCTTTGAGTATGTCGATTCCGGTCAGTACGCAGGAGTCTCGATAGGTTATAGACTAAGTAGCGAAACGANATGGCCTAGCCAGATTCATGACTGCAAGGCTGCAATTCGTTGGATTAGAGCCAATGCCAAAAGATATGGTTTAGATTCGGACCGAATCGGAGTTTGGGGAAATTCGGCTGGTGGACATCTTGTATCTATGCTNGGGACCAGCGGCGATGTAAAACTAATGGATGGCACCATCGGCCTACATACGAATGTTTCCAGTCGTGTTACTTGTGTCGTTGATTTCTATGGTCCTACCAACTTTTTGACTATGAACAAGAGCGCTATAAAAAGTGCTACACTTGATCACGATAGGGTTGATTCACCGGAGTCGAGGCTTATAGGTGGCCCGATCCAAGAGAATCCTGAAAAAGTTGCCACGGCTAACCCAATTACTTATATAAGTTGGGATGATCCACCATTCCTGATTGTTCATGGTACTCAAGACCCTTTGGTATCTTTTAATCAATCAGAACTACTTCATGGTGTGTTAACTAGTGATGGAATCACAAGTACGCTTCTAACTGTTAAGGGTGGAGGGCACGGAAGAGGATTTGCTGAAGAGATATACACACTGGTATCTCAGTTCTTCGCCCATTACTTAAGAGATGAAATTATTAAGTGGGAGGACCAAACCATAAAGGCAGTAGAACATCCACGTAAATAGGTGTTTTTATCCCTACCCAGCAGGTTATGAGGCCTACCTCTTTATATTTAATAGGATGAGCAAAAGCTATGCAAAACGTACAAGTCTTCTTGCCGAGAAAGTAGCTGGTCTTCGGCAACACCGATGAATAGAGCGCTAACAATCATTTGCCAGAAGCACATGGCATCCACCTTACCGTTTGTCATTCACCGGCCAAGCGCGTTCGGGCGCAGGACACGGACGGCGATGGTATTCGTAGGGGACTTCAAATTCGCAGTTGAGCATGACTGAATAACGGAAATTCTCGTGAACCAAAGGGAATTGACAAATGTCAAAAATTAAACTAGCATTGGCAGCAATATTGATTTTTACCGGTTGCGGCAAAAAAGATTCAATCTGCCCAGTTGCCAATCCTATATTNCNGTTCTACTCCAGCATTTGAACGTTTTAGAAAACACTCTGAGTATGTTCCAATGACTGACGGAACTGAAATAACGGTGGTCATTTTTATCCCGATACAAGGGGAAGGAAACANTCAATTCCCGGTTATCTTTCTCTATACACCTTACCAGCGTGCCAATATCGATCANGAAACCGGCAAAATAGAGGATCTTTCTTCAGACAGCGACNTGCGATTTTTGTTATCGCACGGCTATNACTGGTTGTCGCGGATATGCGCAGTACCGGTGCTTCCACAGGCCAGGCTGGCTCATGGACTTTATGCCGGAAATCTNGCGGGACGGNAAAGAACTGGTAGACTGGATCGCTGCCTAATCCTAGTCAAATGGTAAGGTGAGGTGATGAGTGGTTCATATTTGGGTTGGTCGCAAACAGCAACTGCGTCTCATCAACCTGAGGCGTTAAAATGCATCATACCCGCAGTTATCCCCTTAGTTGGCTATACCGGTGAAGTTTATCCCGGCGGTATCTATTTGAATGGATTCATGCAAAACTGNTCTTCATTTTTATGTNNTATGCCGTCAGAAACAACTANACACCGGGGAGAAAGGACCACGGCACCGGTAGTTGATGAGGATGGTGATGGNGAGTGCGTTGATGAAATACCGCTGGACCTGAATGGTGATGGTCCTTTCCTTGATGAGGATTTTCCGCCAACTTATGTGGATGGAAATCCCCGGNAAAACGNTTATTATAAAGTAAGTTTGGAACATCATGAAAAGGATTATGATTACACTGAATGGGCAAAAGATCTCTATTNTTACGACGGGAAAAGTCCACTTGGCCAACGGGTGGATGAATTAGGCTCTACAGCCCATGTTAACAATATCATGGCCTCCGGGATACTGATTTATCATCTGGTGGCTGGTTCGATGGATTTGCCAGGGTNAGTTTTGAATTGTACGCAACAATGAAAGAAAACAATCCTTCAAAAATAATAATGGGTCCTGGTTATCATCATTACAACGCCCGGCCATTTTGGGAATATTTTGGAGGGACTGAAAAACAGGCAAGGGAAATATTCAAGATCGAGCATCTTCGGTTTTTTGATCGCTACCTGAAAGGAATAGACAACGAAATAGATAGGGAACCACCGATTCTTCTGCATGTGATGAATGGGAAGGGCTGGCGTTTTGAAAAAGAATGACCATTAAAAAATGGCCAGATATATCTACAACAACGGGCCAGGAAACTTATCAAACGGATTATTCCCATTCTTCGGTTTATGGTTCAAATAATGGAAATCGCTAGCTTGGCATTGCCCGCGACGCGCCAAATGCGCTGCCGATGAGAAATGACCTTGATAAAAAACGGTTTTTTTTTGAANCCGTACCTCTTTCTAAAAATATGGAGATAACGAGTCATCCCATAGTCTATCTGAATGATGTCGATCGCACAGGAAACAGCCTTTTAATAACCGAGGGACAGTTACGCGCCGGCTTTGCCAGACCCTACGACAGCGATGAAATGACCAAGACGCATTCCGGCATTGATGNCCAACCAGACTTGCCTTGGCACGGTTACAATAAAAATCAATATGTGGACAAAGCTTTTGCAGGTGGTAAACNGGTAAATCTCACCATCGATTTGCACCCTACATCCTGGGTTTTTAAAAGCGGGCATAAAAGTGAGATTATCGATCGCCTGTTCAGATCATCCCCATTCAGGCTGCACCCGTANCTGGCTCCAGGAAATGATTCGCAAAATCCNAATAATATTGTGCCGNCGATCACTGTGTTTTTCGGCAACAGGTATAATTCATTTCTCGAACTGCCAGTGATTCCAGATTAGAAGATGTTAGGATTGAATCCTTCATTGATTCATTTTCCCGTAGGTTGGAAACGCGGCCGGGTATCGGAATTATAATTGCACGAAAACCAACCCCTTGTCTAAATTTCAAGGCTGATATATAGCGTGAGCCTGAATGTATCACTATATCAAGTATTACACCATCCCTCTTATAGCAGCCTCGGTTACTGTAGGTATTCTATGCATGGTGGTTGTCGGCGGCGATGCAGTGTTTGGTGAAGCCTCTCCTATCCCGCGGAATACAGCTACCCTGGCTGTTGGAAGTTCCGCTTCATCAGGCATTGCCCACGCTAATTTTACTCCTGCCGAGCCTGACCTGGGCTTCTGGAAGCAGCACTCAAGATTTTCTGGGCCTGGGTAACCTCCTATAAAGGGGCTTCGCATGCGATTTTATAACCGCCAGAAATGGCAGTAGCTGGACCGATTATATTGGTGCTGTGATCAGGTTTATGGTCAGCGGATACGGTACTGTTGCCGCCCACGAGCTCACTCACAGGATCAAGAACCGAATTGCCATGTTGGAAGGAAGATCGCCGTTCTCCATCAGCTGTATGCAGATTTTTCCCTTGAACACGTTTATGGTCACCATGTGACCGTAGGCACGGACGCGGATCCGGCAACGGCAAAAAAGAGAAAATGTGTATGCATTTTTCATCCGGTCCACCGTTGACGGACATATTAGTGCCTGGAAGTTAGAGCTGAAGCGCCTGCGGAAAAAGAGCTATAGCGTATTCTCTTTCAGGTACGGGATGATCACCGGATATCTCATGTCCCTTCTCTGGATTGGTCTGTTTTACCTGGTTAGCGGCATATTTGGCTGGTGTTATTTCTGAGCTAGGCAGTGTTTGCGAAATTTCTATTGGAAGTAGTGAATTACATAGAGCATTACGAACTGACAAGAGCCCCGAGGACACCGGTAAGACCGGAACACTCCTGGAACACGAATAAGCGCATGAACGCTATAGTCTTATTCTCCCTTACCCGGCATTCCGCGCACCACGAAAAACCTAAAGTGCAGTTCTGGAAACTGGATCTCCGTATCCACGCCCCGCAAATGTCCTATGGCTATCTTACGATTCTGTTGATTTGCTTGATTCCCCCAATCTGGTATCGCATCATTACTCCTGATCTGGATAAGTGGGAAAAGCAATATGCCCCGGTATAAACTCAAATATAATTCCCTGGACCAGAGAACTGGAGCTGATTGTATCTGCCTATGTAACAGATCAGCGGGTTGAAGTTGATTCCGCTGATCTGCCACTCGATCCTGTAGAATCTTGTAGAAAAATGGGTAGTGGTCACAAAGTAAGTGGTAGCAGTTGGTCTTTCCTCGTCAAGTTGTGGTCGTAATAAACCACTCCGTGAGCATACGATGGAAATCTTCGCCCTGCGAAAATGAAAGCCTTTTTCGAACAGACCGAGCCTGCCCTTATCGCAAAGTACAATCTCAACGCTCCATGTGAGACACTTGACACTGTCGGCCAGACAATATTGCTATTCCACAGCTGCTTTGGTCCATAAAAGTTGGTAAATCTTTTGCGCCTTGATCACCGATATAAAAGGCCACAATGTGCTGAGTTCTACGGCACAGGACGGTCCACAGCCAGCCTTTATTGACCCAAACTCCAGGCTTCATCCAACGGAGCAAGAGGCAAAGTGGCTCTGAGTATGTGGTGGCCCCGGTACATGCTCTTTGAAGGTGTTTTAAGGCAGTTTTCTACCCTGAATCCACAAGATTAAAATTAATCTTTATAGAGATAAAACACTACGACCATAGTATTTGTCAAGCATAGGCCATCACTTGATGAACTCGGAGGCCTGTTTTGTCGTTGAACCTATACCGTCAGCGGCTGGCAATTGATCAGAGAAAGGTAAGCGATAGGTAAGCTGATGTTAGCAGAAGTGGCCCAAAGATCTGGCGGTATAGGTAGGGTATAGAATTAGTCCCACCCGTCGATAGAGCAATTAACCTCTACCTCCAAATACGGAAAACGAGTTCGATTTCATAGAAGTCGCTGATTTGGATTATTACCCAGTGGCAGAATAAAATCGATTTAAACTTTCTTCAGCTGTGGTTTGGTGCTGTGGTAGCTCGTTAGGTGCCATGGTGGCTGAATCTGGAACTGTATATTATTGGTGTCAACTAAGCCACGATTCTAGGTGGGGCTTTCGATACTTTTCCTGGCCCCGTGAAAGTGCCTTACGAATATCGAGCCGAGGCGTGTGAAAATAGCGTCTCAGTTTAGTCTACCTCAACTTTCTACAAATTTGTTACGTCAAACGATGAGTGCGTCCGTAGTGGGTTGATTAGTCAGGTCCCTTATCGTTAGGCTATTGACTTTTATGGGCTAAACTCAACAACTTTCTAATGACTAAAACTAGGAGTTCCACTTGACTGACTCAGATGTTCCCCTACCTAAACCACTATCTTTTGGTTTGAAACTGCTGTTTCTTACCATTTCCCTAACGCAAATCTTTTCCTTTCAGACGACTGCCCACCAAACACCAGACCAGGTATTAAAAACGGCTCGTGCTGTCCGTATCGAGAAAGTTCCACCCAAAATCGATGGGCGACTGGATGATGCCATTTGGCAAACAGCCCCTATTAACGACGATTTGGTGCAACGCGAACCGGATGAAGGCCAGCCTCCCACCGAACGTACCATTTTTCAGATAGCTTACGACGATCATGCCCTTTATGTGGCTGTCACGTGTTACGATAGCGAACCCGACAAGATCATAGCCCGATTGACACGACGAGACCAGGTCTTCTCCTCCGATTGGGTTAGCCTGAATCTCGATCCACATCACGATCACCGTTCGGGTTGCTGGTTTCAAGTCAATGCAGCCGGTGTATTGGATGATGGCGTTTACGCTAACGATTATCATCGGGATACAACTTGGGACGCTGTTTGGCAGGCCGAAACTGATATCAATGACCAAGGATGGTGTGTTGAGTATAAAATTCCTTACCATGTACTGCGTTTTAGTCCGCAAGACCAATACACCTGGGGCTTGAATGTCAGTCGTTCTATCAGCCGCAAGAATGAACGAATATCATGGGTCTTAATTCGTCGATATGTCCGAGGCAATGTCGAATTTTGGGGGCACCTGGAGGGAATCAAGAGCATCAATCCACCCCGCCATCTGGAACTGATTCCCTATGGTATGGGCCGAGTTATCTCCGAATCCGATGAACCGCTAGACCCATTCGGCAATGCGGGTTTAGACTTGCGTTACGGAATAACCCCTTCTATTTCGCTCAATGCAACTTTCAATCCTGACTTCGGTCAAGTTGAGGCCGACCCGGCACAACTCAATCTCTCTGCCTACGAAGACCAATTTCGGGAGCGTAGGCCTTTTTTTGTTGAAGGCGCTTCCATTTTCTCTAACTCTGATTACGACCTTTTCTATTCACGCCGAATTGGGAAACGGCCGGGTCGCTTCCCGGTGCCCAGTGAGGTGGAGGTATTGGGTCAACCCGATGCCACCACCATTCTGGGTGCGGTAAAAGTATCGGGCAAACTTCCTGGTCGTACCAACATCGGTATTTTGAACGCTGTTACCTCGCCCGAATACGCCAAAATTAAACAAGGAGATCAAGAGGAGCAATTCCTGATTGAACCGCTGACCAACTACTTTGTGGGTCGCCTGAAACAAGATTTCGGCAAAAATTCCTGGGTGGGTGGCATGTTGACGGCGGTTAATCGAGTTGATGCCGAATCCGCCTATGTGCAGATGGTCGATTGGGATTGGAAGATCAACGATAACGCCTACCTGTTATCGGGTATAATGGGACTGAGCCAAACTGAAAAACGCGGCTTTCTGGGACATGTAGAGATCGATAAAAACAAGGGAATCGTGAGAGGGCAAACGCATTTGGCCGTTGTCAATCCTGATTTCGACTATACCGACCTTGGGTTTCAACGCCGGAGCGGGCAAGGGCGGGTCGATTCCACCACCTATTTTCGCTTGATCCGAGAAACCCCCTGGTGGGTGTTGAGAAGTGGGTATATTGGCATGATGTTTCGTCGAAATTGGAACTACCAGATGATGCCGACCAGTCGATATCAGGCACTCTGGTTGTCGGGTGAACTAAGCAATTTGTGGGATGGATACATCTCGGTAGGGCGTAGTTTACCCGACTACGATGTTTCCAGAGAGGTGACTACGATTGATCCCGCCGGTTGGTATCTCAGCGGTCGGTTATACACCAATCGAAACAAAATGGTGACAGTAGGATTAAGGCCCTCTTTCTCCGTTAGCGACGACGGTTTTTCCTCCCGATGGCGGCTCTCGTCTGACATTGAAATTAAGGGACGGTCTAATGTCGTTTTTGGCCTTGAACCGAGCTATTCACACCGTATCTCTTATGCCCAGTGGGTTAGCGTTGTCAAGGATCAAGCCGATCAAGACCGATTTATCTACGGCGAACTCGATAGTCGAACAATTGACCTGACTACCCGAGCCTCGATCAGTTTTGCGCCCAACCTCAGTTTTCAGCTTTACTTACAACCCTATCTAGCGGTCGGCGACTTTGAGAATTTCAAAGCCTTAGTTGCACCCAAAACCTACGAGTTCAGTTCATTCGATTTGGGTGAAAATCGTGACTTTCACCGTCGATCTCTGCGAGGAAACGCTGTCTTACGATGGGAATTCCAGCCGGGAAGTACCCTGTTTGTAGTTTGGTCGCAAAATCGACATGGCAAGCTGGATCGACCTGCCGCTGAAGATCTGGATAATCGCGCTTTCTCTAATATCCTCGATACTTTTTCGGATGCGGGATCGAATATCTTTCTGGTCAAGCTAACCTATTGGTTGGGAATTTAGTAGTTATCCCAATTCGCGTTGATAGCAGCAGCATTCACAGCCGTCATCAGTAGTTCTTCAACAGACTGGATACGCAACACGCCAAACCATTTTTCACTAGTACCCAATACCCTAACGATCGAAGGTGTATTGCTTTCGGTTGCTACAAAAAACAGGAGGCTCCCATTCAAGGTCAAGAAGATCGGCAATGTGTTGATAACTTTGTCTGTTACTGTATAATGATGGCGGAAATCGATCTATTTCGAATTGGCGCTTATGCTAAAGCTGAATTCAAGAGTTAGCGAGTGTCTTGGGGAGTAAAAATGAAAAACATGATCACCTGTATTGGTTTAGAGCTTATCCTTAAATAACACCGACTTNGCGGCATGTAATTATAGCAGCTGCCAGGTGTAGCAATGACAGATAAGTTGTGTTGAGTTTTTCATANCGGACCAGGATTTTCCTGAACCGGTTGAACCAGGAATGACTCACTTCGACCACCCATCTCCTAGATTTGTCACCAGGCTTCCTTTTTTTCTCATCAATTTCCTTCCCCCTTGATTTCACCTGGGGAGTGTTGCCTTTGGAGATGATCATCTGTAA
>PACG01000055.1 GCA_002699335.1 Candidatus Poribacteria bacterium | reverse complement strand
GTGGCCTTATGATGCCGGAATTCGTATTCCGCTGATTGTTCGGTGGCCAGGAGAGTTGACGGCCGGAAGCACGTCAGAAAACCTCATAAGTTTAGTGGATCTAGGTCCTACGGTTCTTTCATTGGCTAAAATAGACTTACCTTCACATCTACATGGGCAACCCTTCCTCGGTCCAGAAGCCACCGAAAGAAAATATGTGTTCGCAACCCGGGATCGATATGACGAATCTTATGACATGGTTCGTGCCACACGGGATAAACGCTACAAATACATTCGAAATTTCTACCCTGAGAAACCTTACCTGCTTTGGATTCCTTATCGAAACCGCCACCCGGTAATGCAAGAGATATGGCGATTGCATGTAGAAGACAAGCTGAAAGGACCAGAAAATGTTATGTTTCAACACCCACGACCAGTTGAAGAATTGTATGACCTAGAAAACGATCCTTATGAAATTGAGAACCTCGCTAAGAATACAGAACACAAATCGACACTTGAGCGGTTGCGAAAAGCTCTAGATAATTGGCGTAACGATTTTGGTGACATGGGAGAAATTCCCGAAGAACAAATGGTTCGTCAATGGTGGCCTGATGGAGTACAACCCCAAACAGCTACACCAATCTTTATTCCTATTTCCAATTCAAGTTTTGGTATGGATACAGCATCTGAAGATGAAACACTAACGTTTCCTGCCACAGTCCAGCTTCATTGTGCAACTCAAGGTGCTTCCATCGCTTACACCACAGAAGCAAATCAGCAAGCACAATGGCAATTATACACAGAACCACTACGCCTCCAAGAGGGTACAACAACACTAAGGACAAAAGCTATCCGCATCGGCTATAAAGAAAGTGAAGAAAGAAGTTCCACCTTTACGGTCACACACCCTAATCAAACATCAATTATCGAATGAATTGACAGATAACCACGGTAGATTTTAAAAAACAACTTTAAAAATTATATGGAGAGAACATCTTTAGGATGAAAGACAAACAGAGTGTACTTTTTCTGATCGCTGATGATTGGAGCCGAATTGCGCGGTGTTATGGCAATGAGGTGATCCACACACCGAATATTGATGCTCTAGCTGAAGAAGGGATAGTTTTCGACTACGCTTTTTGTACCAGCCCATCTTGTGCAGTCAGCAGGGCCTGTATACTAACCGGTCAACACAGTCATACACATGGCCAATACGGTCATTGTCATGGGATTCATGGTTTCCGAACACATGAGTTCATGCAATCAATTCCCAAGATCCTAAAAGCTAATGGATTCGCAACCGCCTGTATTGGGAAAAAGCATGTTGAACCACCCAATGTTTATCCGTTCGACTACGAGCCCAAGGTAAATGCACGCAGCCCGACTGATATGGCGGAGAAATCTCTTGAATTCCTTGACCAATATGCAGACCGGCCATTCTATCTACATGTCGGTAGTGGACATCCACATCGTGCGGGTCAAGGATATGGAAATGAAAAAATACATTCAGGCATAGTACCGGTTGGATATAAACCATCTGACATTATTGTCCCCAACTTTTTACCCGACATTCCAGCAATTCGTGAGGATTTGGCTGATTACTACGAAAGTGTGTCTCGTTGGGATCAGGTTGTTGGTGCGGTTTTGGAAGCGCTCGATCAATCCGGCCGAGCTGACGAAACACTGGTTTTTGTTACAACTGACCATGCTATGCCGTTCCCTGGTGCAAAAGCATCTAGTTTCGATAGTGGACATCATTGTCCCCTGATCATACGCAGTCCAGCTCAGCAGAAACGAGGAATTCGAAACAAAGCATTAATGAATTGGGTCGATTTTTGTCCAACGATACTTGAATGGTGTGGTACCAACCACCCAGAAGAATCAACAGCTTTATACGGAAAATCAATCCTACCTATATTGGAAGATGAATCCGACTCTCCAGGGACTGGAGAGTGGGAAGAAACGTTCTTCTCTCACTGTTTCCATGAAGTAACAAATTATTACCCGTATCGCGTTCTACGCGGTCGACGCTACAAATACGTTCGAAATCTAGCTCATCAACTCACCACACCTTTACCCAGCGATCTGTTTCGATCAATTTCTTGGACTGCCATACGTCAAGATCCAAACATTGATATGCTTGGTCAAAGACCAGAAAAAGGATTTCTCTATCAGGATCGGGAAGCACTTTTTGACATTCAAAATGATCCAGCCGAATCAACAAATCTTATTAACGATTTGCAATTAACAACTGTAATCGACGACATGCGGGAGAAAGTAATAGCCTTTCGCAAAAAAACAAAAGATCCCTGGCTGGAACAATCCTTCCAAGAGGGTGAACTTGGCGCGTAAATTATTGCGATGAAAGGAGATTGAAAAAACGAATATGAGCCAACCCAATATCTTACTGATTGTAACAGACCAACAGCGTGGTGATTGCCTAGGGATAAGTGGGCATCCTGTTTTACAAACGCCTTATCTTGATGAGATTGCTGCCAGTGGCATACGATTTAGCCGCGGATACAGTGCGTGCCCAGTTTGTGTTCCAGCACGCAGAACCTTAATGACTGGGCAGAAAGCTGCTTCCCACGGTGTTTTCATGAACCATCACTCAATCCTTGACGGATCTACGTTGGCGGATGAACTCTCGAAATCCGGGTATCAAACCCATCTTGTTGGTAAATTGCATCTTTATCCATGCCGAAAATTGTACGGTTTTAACTCAGCAGACTGGGCAGACAGNCCAACNCCGAATTNANTCATGGANGACTANGAACGNTTNCTGATTAGTGAGNNCGTTATNCAACCAAGAGCTGGATTANCACACGGCATAAGCGTNAACGGATANGTGGCNNGACCATTNCACNTAGAAGAAAGATTCCATTTCACNAACTGGTGTGCAGANAANGCAATACGTTTNTTGGAACGNCGAGANCCTACATCNCCTTTTTTCCTNAAACTNAGNTTTCANCAACCNCACCAACCGTTNACACCACCCANTTGCTACTANGANCGNTANATAAANATGGACTTACCTNAACCANCNGTNGCNGANTGGGCACGNATTTATNACCAACCTCAACGNGGNNTACCAGTAAANGCCTGGCGNGTANATNTGGAACCTAATGTCCAANAACAGATGCAAGCTGGNTACTACGGTTGNATCAANCANATTGACNATCANATTGGACGAGTNTTAGAANANNTNCCNNAAAACACAGTCATCGTNTTTGTTTCCGACCANGGTGANATGNTAGGGGANCACCANTGGATTCGGAANCGTAATGCNTTTGAGGGNTCAACACATATNCCNTTTCTAATTNATTTACCNAAAANCATGGNCATTAAACAANAAANNNTAATCNATAAAGCAGTNGAATTNATGGATGTCATGCCAACGTTACTTGATATTGCTGAAATTGAAATCCCAAGNAGTGTNGANGGNCANAGCTTATTNCCGTTGATCTANGANGAANACNTACANTGGCGNAACCACATTCATGGAGAATGNGCACANATACCAACNCTTAATAGTGGNATGCAATATCTTACTGATGGTAAATCAAAATACATATGGTATCCAGGATTNGGACAGGAACAATNTTTTGANCTGGAACATGATCCCAATGAAATGAATAATCTAANCAATAANNCAGACTACACTAATGAACTNGACAACNACCGTTCAATNTTAATTAATCAACTAAAAGANCGACCAGAAGGATTTGTTAATAATGGTANGCTAGTTAATCTTGGNAAGCCCACGTCACAAACACTTCCTAGTTACGAATAAACCGGAACTCTATTGCTAACTTCAACTACTAAAAATGNGAATGCGGAGATACGNGTGAANGATTCANCAAAACAACGATTTGACTTCTGCGACATATGGCCACGCCGCGAAGCACTACAGGAAAAAACAAAACTCCCACTCTTTTCCAGTTGGTGGAGTTCCTTCATAGAATCTCAACANACCTTAGAACTATCCAATAACNCAATAGAGCAAATCGAATCGATTGCATTTGCCTACGCAGTTAGTGATGATGAAGCATTAGGCCAAAAAGCGCTGAACTATCTTCGAAAAGAACTTCCAACATACATACCACCAGCAAGCGTTATTCACAAAGAGATGTACCCGGAAGTAGAGGCAGATTTGACCGTCGCCAGCGCATGCAAAAAGCTAGCTTANACCTATAATTTNCTCTACCCACTTCTTGAATCAACAGACAAGCAATTGATCTNCAGCCAACTCGTTGAGAAAGGTGCNGGTATCATCTACCNTGACACACTAGCAGGTGCGTGGTGGAGTAACGCTCCCAACTCTAACTGGTGCAGTCATCTCTTATCTGGTCTGGCGTTGTCGGGAATCGTGTTGATGGAAGATGATCCAGACTTGTCAGAGAAATGGATCAATGCAGCAACAGAGCCATTGAAAAAAATGCTTGACCTAGCAGGAGAAGAAGGTGCAGGTATTGAAGGTACTGGATATTGGTGTGGATGCTATCGATCTGTTCAAGAATGGACAGAAGCAGCCAGAAACATCGGTCGGGATGACTGGTATTCACATCCATTCTGGCAGCGGGCAGTTGAGTTCCCCCTATATATGTCACGGCCTGACAAATCAGGCTTAATGAACTTTGGAGATACTGGTGAAGGTTTAGGAATGAGTCATTTTTTCTATGCCATCGCCAACGCCCTAGATCATGGTTTAGCACAATGGTTNGGAAATCAAATTACAGTCAACAATTCTCCTTCCAGGTGGGATCTACTTTATTATAATCCCAACCTAGAACCNACCCCTCCCGATTACATGCCAACTGATCGATTATTCAAAAGTGTACATCTCGCCAGTTTCCGTTCAAGTTGGGAGGAAGACGCCGTCTTCTTCATTCTTAAAGGTGGCTCTAATGCTTGGTCACATTGTCACTTGGATCTGAACAGTTTTTTTATAGANGCTTATGGAGAGCGTTTNGTTGTCGATCCAGGTCCCGGTGACTATTCATCCCACTACTTTACNAGTGTTGACCCAGAGGTATCAACAGCTTGGCACAACACTCTGTTGGTCGANAATGCCGATCAGAGGCAACCACCACGATATCGAATGAGTTTCGATCTGGAAGAAGGTGGCGATGCATACTGCCGCCTAACCGATATGGNTTCCAGCTATAAGATCGGTATGATTTGTGGNGATGCCACAACTGCCTACGGCGANTATCTCGATCGATTTTTTCGCCATATCGTCTATCTTAAACCAAANCGGTTTGTCATTTACGATTCCATTCGTGCCCGAGAAGTTCGCACACAACGACATTACCAATGGCTTCTACATAGTGGGTTCCCAATTATTGATAACAACGATGGAACTCTCGAAATTCAAGGCGAGAAATCCAAATTAGTCATTCATCCAATCCTACCATTACNACACNCAATAAAATCCTTGCCAACGCGTTTGCCTAAAAATGGAAAGGCAGGGAAAGAAATTCACGCCATAAGCTTGCGACCAGAATGGCATCACCTCTGGAACATATCACCGAAAAGTTCTCCGTATCCCCAGTGGGATCCAAGATCACACGGCTTGTTATACAACAGAGACCTACAATTCATGGTGGTGTTGACAGTACTGCCTCGAAAAGAAAAGTACCAATACGAAATAAAACCAATTATTCAAAATGATCTNCATGGTATAAAATTTATTCAGGATGATGAAACCGATTTGGTTTTTTTTAATCCCAATGGTCGCCGTTTTGAAGACAGTCATGTAATATCGGATGCAGAAAAAGTTGTCATCCGTCAAAAAGGGGACGAGATTCTAGATTGGAGCATNGTAAATGGGAAACAATTAATTTACGATGGAATACCTGTTAACTTTCAAACTTAAGATTATCTTGATTTAGGTGTATTGAAAATATGAGAACCAAAACTGCTGTTGTTTATGAGCATAACAAGCCTGTAGTTGTTGACAATCTAGAATTGGATGNNCCCAAAGCAAATGAAGTACTTGTTCGAATGCATGCCAGCGGAGTTTGTCATTCTGATTTGTCCGTCGTTAATGACGCAATCCACTACAATCCACCTGTTGCGCTTGGACACGAAGGAGCTGGCGTTATCGAACAAATCGGAGAAGACGTAAACTATGTTCAAGTTGGCGATCACATTTTACTCTCCTTTGTCACCTATTGCAATCAATGCCGAATGTGTACCATGANTAAGGTCTCCTTGTGTGAAGGCTTTTCTGCTAGANTNGGTTATTTGCTTGACGACACTTGTCGACTTCATACTAGCCTGAAACAACCNGTACCACAAATGGCTCGAATCGGTACAATGTCNGAATATACTGTAGTACCTGAACAAAGCTTGATCAAAATTGATACTGCATATTCTTTAGAAAAAGCAGTATTGGTTGGATGTGGAGTTACAACAGGCATTGGGGCGGTTCTAAATACAGCTAAGGTNAAACCAGGAAGTTCGGTAGCAATTGTCGGATCCGGTGGTGTTGGCCTCAATGTTATTCAAGGTGCAGTGNTNGCATCNGCNGAGCGTATTATTGCGGTAGATCTTGTCCANCAGAAACTTGATTTGGCGAAAGATTTTGGTGCCACAGATCTCATTAATGCATCCAAAGCAAATCCAGTTGATCAGATACAAGATTTAACAGATGGAAAAGGTGTCGATTACGCTTTCGAAGTAGTTGGTAATCCTAAAACTATCGAGCAAGCCTATGANATGATCCGACCTGCTGGTACGGTTGTTGTGGTCGGAGTTTCTCACCATGAAGCTAAAATCAACATACCTGCTCAACAGTTAGTAAGACAAGAAAANAGAATTATTGGATCCTTCTACGGGTCTTCAATACCACGAATAGATATGCCTAAAATACTGGAACTGTACAACCAAGGAAAAATAAGATTAGATGAATTAATCACAAAAAATTACCGACTAGACCAAATCAACCAAGCANTTGAAGATATGGAAGCAGGAAAAAATGCCAGAGGCGTTATTCTATTTGGCGAGTGAGAAAAGCTGTTAGGCTCCCTCTAGTCATAATCCAGATATTACGTCTATAAATAAACCAATAAACCTATGTATTGTGCAGGACCAAGTCTCAACTGTCATACATCCCGATCTTAGCAACCAGAACGGCAATCTCTTTGTTGATTCCACACTACACTACTACTTTGAAGCTTAGTATACGGGAAACTAGTAATTTTCAATCTTCTAAACGTATTTGAGAACGCATTAAGTTGAAGTATACAGCCTCTCCATAACGGAGTTGTTCTAGATCAAGCCACTCATCACTAGTATGTGCTTGAGCGATGTCTCCTGGTCCAATGATAATTGTTGGTATTCCAATACTGCTAAAAATACTTGCATTTGTGCCAAAACTAACTCCCACCGGTTCACTAGAAAGTCGCATCTCTTTTAACGTTCCTTGGACGAAAACGATAAAAGCTTCGTTACCATTGGGATCTAGAGGTGGAAAAACTATGTCAGGTTCAGTTTGCGAAACGCTCATCTTATCATCGTTTTGGCGTAATTCATTGAGCAAACCTTCGACAGTTGGGATTACAGACTGCGCTTCTTCACCAGGCACTACCCGTCTATCAACCTGTATTTCACAAGTCTCAGGAATGACATTAACCTGTGTCCCTCCACGAATAACGTTAACACTACATTGCGCTTCACCAGTTAGCGAATGGGAAGCCTCAAGAGTTGGAATATAGTGTGACTCCAAAACACCTAATACCTTCATCATCATGCTGATCGCTGATAATCCACGCTCAGGAGAGGAAGAATGCGCTGCGACCCCTTGCGTTTGAATCCGCCAGCGAACTACTCCGTTGTGCGCAACAACTAATTTTAGTTGTGTAGGCTCACCAACTATCGCTCCAACAGGCTTCCAATCCAGTAAAGGCAAATGCTGCTCTACAAACATGCGAACCCCTGTTTTGTTGACTTCTTCATCAACTGTATAAACGATGGCAATATTATTAGGGGTGGCTGGTTCTTCAGCATAACATCTTAGCGCATGCAACATCGCCGCGCCACTACCTTTGGTATCACACGCACCACGGCCATATATGCGATTATTTTCTAGATGCCCTCCCAACGGATCAATTGTCATATCTTCTACACTAACTGTATCTAGATGGCTTTCAAACAATAACCAAGGAGCATCTTGGGAAACCAGATAACTAACCAACAAGTTAAAACTTTGACCTCCAACTGGCAAACGTTGGGTGGAAAAGCCGAGAAAATTTGCCTGCGACTCCAGGAATTGGGATAGAGCCAATTCTGCATCAGGTTGACCAGAAACATTTGAGTTTACCGTATTGAATGCAATCATTGCTTGTAGCAATTCTTGACATGAATGGTATGCTTTGCTGAGCATTAGACTTCTAAAAACCCCCGGCTTGTCTTTAGCATCAACATTGGAAGAGTTACTAAATCAGACATCCGATCAATTAATCCCGTTTTAGACTTCAACCAACTCTTACCTAACCAGAAACAATGACCTTATGAAACGAAGAAATATTATAAG
>PACG01000054.1 GCA_002699335.1 Candidatus Poribacteria bacterium | reverse complement strand
ATTGACAATTAAAGTTTCTATGTTGAACCGCGGTGTTGCTCGATAGTGACCAATCAAGCTAATCTTCCCTCCGCGCTAAGTGAGAGCAAAAGCCTGATTCAAGGTTGCTTCTTCTCCAGCGCAAGGGAAGGTCACGTCTATGCCCNTCCCTTGCGTGGAAGACATCACAATCTCTTCAAGATTCTGATCAGTGGGATTCACCGTTTTAACTCCGCTCTGCTATCTCGCGCCTCTTGGCGGATGGCTCACTCACTGTAATATTCTGCAGACCTCTCGCCTGGCAAAGAAGCAGCACACAAAGACCGATAGTGCCCAATCCCAGGATCAGAATGCTGTCATCAGGCATGGGATTCGGTCGGTGATAGCTGTTCATAGCAATGAGGAAGGGTTCTATCAGTGCGCCATTGGTATAGGTGATCTCCTGGGGTAGTCTACATAACCCGTTGTCTGCATTCGGTATATGCACGTACTCGGAAAAGGCTCCAAGCTTACCGCTGACCCAGGATACTCCGAGGGTGACCCTCTCCCTCTCTCGAAATTCCTTCACNCGATTTCCGGTCTGTACCACATCTCCACAGTACTCATGTCCTGAATTCATGGGATAATTGTAGTAGCCACGGCCGTAATCCGTTCCTAGGTACCTGTGAACATCGGAGCCACAAATACCTGATGCTTTCACCTGGACTAGAACGTCATCTGGTCCAATGACGNGGATATCTACCTCTTCGATCNGAATGTCTCTNGGCCATATATGATTGCTGTTTTCATGATNATTACACCCTCCTAAAAGTAGCGTCCTGTACGACTGCCTGAACCTGTANTGGACTAAAAGCAAACTGGCCTAATATCAATATCATGCCAGCGAATACCTACCAACTGCCTAGGAAATGACCAGGAAAGAGCCGACCACCTTTATCTGGAACCATCAAGATCCGATCGCCTGAAAACAAGAGAACTGACCAAGAAGGAAAAGAGCAGTTGGCTTTACTGTTTCAGATAGTGACTGAACGGGGGTCTTGGTTAAAAGTAAGTGATAGGATCGCCAGATTGTACTCAGCAATCAACCACTTGATGGTGGGCGTCCGACTTAGAGCAGAACAAAGTTTCAGCGTAACAAAANGGGCNAAACGCTGTCCCAACGCTCCATCGGCGTCCTCTCGCTGCTTCCCTTGCCCACGCAGCCACGGTTTTTTGAGCAAACNCNGCTGATGGTCCTTTTTAGAAAGACCGCATTTCATCCACTTCCAGCACATCCTTAGGTCTACAGATAGCAGCGTGCCCTTTAGATGGGGCCGGATGCCCATGCAGGTTTTGATCCAACTGACCACGGTTTGTGGTATTACTCGGAAGATGTGCTCCAACCCGCGCATAGTGGCCCGTTCATGATAGCAGCGCCGGATCCTATTCTGTCTCCTGCTCAGTGTTAGGCTTACTTGGGCTCCAGTCCGAGTAGGCGCCAAATGATACTGCGGTTTGCCGTATTTGCGGCTACCGCTTCGGACAATATGGCTGTTTTGGCAACCATGACAGAGGTCATGGTTACTTGTACCATACACCTTAGTTCACACTATTACTTAACCTTTTTACCACGACCTAGATACTATTTCACCTGGCCCAGAGCCGAGGTTTGGATGGGCATAAAAATCAAAGAGNACAAAAGGCATTTGGTAGTAGAGGNGATAGNAATTCNACTGTGANTCANAGTTNGCGAGGCCANCGCTCGTGNTAGCCAAACGGCGTATGCATTACTGACGGCAGTTTTTTAGTGGGANACGCGGTAAAAGCGATAGGTAGATGTCGGTTATGGGGGCAATNGGGGTTTATTTTNTGCTATTGGTTTCAAGTAGAATTAGAGATAGTGGTCAATTTGAAACAGAGGGCNTTCAAGTCTGACCTCAACGGCGGATTGTAGAGCGGGCTTTGACTCTGGTTAAGCTGGCATTGACGATTGAGCTTAGACGATGAGCGAAAAAGCCTGCACAGGGAGAAGATGATTTTATTGCCGTGCTCCAGCCAATGCTCAAACGAATCAAATGCTTTTCAAACAGGCTCTTAGGAGGGGTAAAGGCCACGNCAACGGATGATGGCCAATTTTATGATTAGACCTTAACCAGCACTAGTCTTGGCTAAGACACAAGCCTCTTTATGGCTGGGTCGGCTGTGTTTTTTAGAGAACAAATGTTTAGGGAACGAAGGGAGAGAGTTGAAAGGAATGAAGGGAAGTACAAGCAGGAGAAGGTTCTTGCAAAATCGCCTGAGAGAGGTGAATCTCCTCTACCTGAATCGTGCCNATCTCAACCTCACGAAACTGATGGACACGCTGTTTGAGGGTTTCTATGCTATCTAAAGTTTTAATGCCTGCAATACTCATATGTGGCAACCATCCCTCACCTTCCAATGGATAGGCTGGAATGCAGGTTGCGTCTTCGTGAAACCGACCTTGGAATTGGGCAATGACACCATTGTCATCAACCTCAAAGACGATAAAACTACCGAGCCCATTGACTCGTTTAAGTCGAAGTTCGAAAGGTGGCATTTGGCTAACGATTCCTTCAACTTGTTCTATGATTAAATCCAGTACTTCGGGTTCAATATCGTATTCTTTCTCTTTTTGATCTGTAAAGAACCCTAACCACTTCACAGTAATATGATAGTAATCTTCAGGCATGATATAAACGCCTGGTAACTCATGCAATGCAGANGTCACNCGACGAATTTCCTGAATAATCTCAGGTTGNCAAACCGGAATATTNAGCGTTAAGCTGGTTCTNCGATCATCGAACCCCGCTACACGCCCTGGATCATAGATGGGCGGCCGATAGCCATTCTGGAAATACTCCCAAACTTGGCCAAACTTTTTAGCGTGGATGTGAATTAATGAATCATCCATTATTCTTACGAATCTAAGCACGATTCCCGCTGACGATTAGATCATTTTTCAGCAGTGCGGCACAAAATATATCATAGACGGTATCGAAATTCAACAAAAGTCCTGATTTTCCCCTGAACTTTGAAAAATTTTCCTGTTTCTAGGAACAAGATCAAAAAATTGTGCTCCGAATCAGGACTGACGAATAGCGATAGCAGTGGCGTGACCAGCTAACCCTTCTGTTTCCGCTAATTTAATGACAGATGATCCTATTTGGTTTAGTGCGGATTGGGTATATTGAATAAGACTCGTCTTTTTAATGAAATCGTCCACACTCAGAGGAGAAGCAAATCGTGCTGTTCCGCCGGTCGGTAAAATGTGGTTTGGGCCAGCAATATAATCACCAACAGATTCGGGCGTGTATTCGCCGACCATGATGGCTCCAGCGTTTCGAATACAACCCAAAATAGCATACGGGTCTTGAACGACAAGTCCAAGGTGTTCAGGGGCAATTCGGTTAGCAAGTTCTACCGCCTGGTCGAGATCTTCAACTACTAAAGCTACACCGTAATTATTAAAAGATCCGACTATCTCCACTTGACGTGGCAATCGCTCAGCCTGGATTTGTATCTGGCTTTTAACAGCCTGTGCTAGTGTTTGACTGGTGGTCACCAGAATAGCGGAAGAATCTACTCCGTGCTCAGCTTGGGAAATCAGGTCGGCGGCTACGTAAGAGGGATTTGCTTTGCCATCGGCGATGACTAAAACTTCGCTGGGCCCGGCAATTTTGTCAATATCAACCAGCCCCATGACCTGGCGCTTGGCTTGTTGAACATACGGATTACCGGGACCAACGATCTTATCAACCCGTTGAATGCTCTTTGTGCCGTAAGCCATCGCTGCTACTGCTTGTGCTCCACCGCATTTATAGATTTCCCTGGTATTACATTCACTGGCGGCCACCAGCATGTGGGGATCGATCGTTCCGTTAGGTTGAGGGCCCATGAAAATAGCAATTTCCCTAACCCCAACCACTTGAGGAGGCAATACATTCATCAATAGAGAAGAGACTAAAAGTTGGCTAACCGCGGGCACACAAACACCGACCCGATCCAGTGGTCGGATGAGGTGCCCGAGTATTACCCCGTACTCCTCGGTGGAGATCCACGACTGTCGAACTTGGCGTTGATGGAATTTTTGAATATTCGCCTTGGCCTTGCGGATAGAAATCAAAAAATCGTTATCGACTATTTGCTGAGCCTGGTCGAATTCAGCCCCTGTAACACGTAGATTTTCAACGCTCACTTGAGTAGAATCAAACTGTTGAGTGTAGTCAATAACCGCTTGATCTCCTTTCTCCTGGACAGCTTTTAGAATCTGGCTTACAGTGTGTAAAATTTCTGGATTCTCAAACTGTCCTCGACGGTCCAATTTATCAATAAATTGATCTGCCTCTGCTGACCGGCTATCAATAATTCTAATCATCTTCTATCCTTCTGATTTCGGCACCAACTGCCGACAGTTTATCCTCAAGGTACTCGTATCCGCGATCAATATGGTAGATGCGTGAAACAGTTGTTTCTCCTTCAGCGGCTAAACCGGCCAGAACCAAGACGACACCTGCTCTTAGATCAGAAGCCATAACTGGTGCTGCGCTCAACCGTTCCACCCCATGAATCACGGCACTATTTCCATCAATCCGGATGTTAGCTCCCATTCGATTTAATTCAGCCACGTGCATAAACCGGTCTTGATGGATGGTTTCAGTGATAACACTGATACCTGGTGTAATACTGAGGAGCCCGATGATCTGGGCTTGCATGTCGGTTGGAAATCCAGGATAAGCGTCCGTCCGAATGTCAGTGGAACTGAATGGTTGATTAGTGGTGACACGCACTCCATCATCCTGCCATAATAACGTAACACCGATCTCTCGAAGTTTCCTGGCCACTGCATGTACGTGATCCTCAACGGCACCTTTGAGAAATAGATCACCTCTGGTCATGGCCGCTGCAACCATGAATGTGCTGGCTTCAATATCGTCGGAAACCACAGCGTAGTGCGCACCGTTCAACGAAGCCACACCATGAATTTTCAATTCTGTGGTTCCAATTCCTTCGATATTGGCACCCATTCGGTTTAGAAAATGAGCTAGATCAGCAATGTGGGGTTCACAAGCCGCAGCTTGAATTGTAGTCGTTCCTTTTGCCAATGTTGCGGCCATCATTACATTGGCCGTGGCTCCAACGCTAGGGCCAAAAACACCTTTCAGGTAAATTTCTGTTCCTTGAAGTTGATTTGATTGTGCGTTGATGTATCCACCCTCAATTTCGACGTCTGCTCCCAACGCTTCTAATCCTTCAAGATGCAGGTCAATCGGTCTAGGCCCGATAGCACAACCTCCAGGGAATGACACTTTAGCTCGTCCGATTCTCGCCAGTAAAGGGCCCAGCACATAAATTGAGGCACGCATTCTTCGCACTAAGTCGTAAGGGGCCTCATAAGAGGAAAGATCTATTGGATCAATTGTCAGAGTTCCGTTCTGAAAGTTAGTGGTAGATCCGAGATGTCTGAGGACAACCTGGAGAGTCCGCACATCAGCGAGATTTGGAACATTTGTGACAACGCTTTGTGTTTGCCCTAAAATAGCCGCAGCCACAATAATCGGGAGGGTTGCATTTTTGGATCCACTGATATCGATTACGCCCTGGAGGGGCGTACCACCGGTAACGATAAACTTATCCATGTAGGGTTATCCGCTTCACCTTCACCTGAGAGTCTGTTTACTTCTGCTTAATTTACAATCTTACATTATAACATCCGTTCAGTTTTTTTCGGAAATTCCTTGACACAATAAACCAAATGTGACAAAATGAGCCGGTTTTAAGTCAAGCTACCAGAAACAATCTTGAGTCTGGTATTTGATTAGTTAGAAGAATGTGATGGAAAGGTGCCTTTTCTCCCCCGGCAAGTAATGTTAGTTGATTCCCTACCAATTCTGCGACCAACTAGCTTCCCGTCTGTTTTAGCACTCCCTAGCTTACCCACTTATGATCCTAAAGGCTACCCCGCAAGAAGTCTATTTACTAAACTCATTACAATTCTTAATCGATCAACTTTCGGAAGAGATAGTCTTTCCGATTGGATTTCGGGAAACTTAACGCAGATTTTTCAAAGTGTAGATTTTCGTTCTGACAACCGAACTCACGCCATCAATTTGAATAACACAGTTGTTGGAGATGCTTGACAGTCTATAGGAATTATGCGAAAATAGGGNGGTTTGGGNGGTTATCAAAANAACTATTTATCAGTTGAGTGGACAAGGTTCTAATAAATTATGAAGAGGATTAGGAAAGGATTAAACTTGCCAATCGCGGGTAACCCTCGCCCTGAGCTTGACGAAGGGAAACNGATTAATCAGGTTGCTGTTCTCAACTTAGANTATGTCAACATGCGACCAACGATGTCAGTCAAGGTTGGAGATCAAGTCAAGATTGGGCAACCGCTTTTTGAATGCAAAAGGCAGATTGGCATCACCTACACTTCTCCTGCTGCAGGAGAGGTCATCGCAATCAACCGGGGCGAGAGACGAGTTTTTCAAAGTGTNGTCGTAAAAGTTGCACNAGACGAAGATCAGGTGGAATTTTCTCATTACAAATCAACNGATCCAGCCAATCTTGACCTGGCTGAGGTTAAAGCGTTATTGTTGGAATCCGGGCTGTGGACTGCACTAAGAACACGACCCTACTCCAAAAATCCACTTCCGGCNAGCTCCCCGANATCAATTTTTGTTAATGCCATGGACACAAATCCATTGGCTCTAGATCCAACCTTTGTCATTGATCGCTATCAAGACGATTTTGCAACCGGTGTTACCGTTTTATCAAAGCTAACAACTGGTACAACCTACGTTTGCCACGAGGAGGGGAAACGGTTACCTGCNACTACTGGAAATGTCCAGTTCCAAACCTTTCACGGACCGCATCCGGCCGGTAATACCGGGACTCACATCCATTTCNTTGCCCCGGTAAGTGCTGAAAAAACCGTTTGGTCGGTCAATTACCAGGATGTAATTGCAATTGGTAAACTTTTTGCTAGTGGCCAACTTTGGCTGGATCGAATCATTTCGGTNGCCGGACCAAAAGTGAAATCCCCCCGATTACTCCGGGCCAGGCTTGGTGCTTCTATTGATGACATTCTCCGAGATGAATTATTAGAGGGCGAAGTCCGAGCTATCTCTGGTTCCGTTTTCAACGGGTTTCATGCTCAGGGACCTTACTCCTATTTAGGCCGTTATCACCATCAAGTTTCGGTTTTGGAAGAAGGGCATAAACGCGAATTTTTAGGATGGGCCGGTGTGGGTATAGACAAATATTCTATCAAACCCAGTTTTCTTTCTAAATTATCNCCNTCTAAACTCTTCAACTTGACCACCTCTACCGAGGGAAGTCCTCGTGCCATGGTTCCCACGGGGAATTACGAGAAAGTAATGCCGTTGGATATTTTGGCGACTCAACTGCTGCGGGCATTGATTACCAAACAGACTGATTTGGCCCAACAATTGGGTTGCCTAGAGTTGGCAGAAGAGGATTTGGCCCTGTGTACTTTTGTTGATCACGGTAAAGTTGATTACGGTCCGATCCTCAGGGCAAACCTAACACAAATCGACGAGGAAGGATAAATGAATTTTTTAAGGAATATCCTTGATGATCTCCACCCCCAATTCGTTGAAGGGGGAAAACTGGAAAGATTATATCCGCTTTATGAGGCTCTGGATACCTTTGCTTTTACACCGGGAGAGGTCACCACAGGCTCGACCCATGTTCGTGATTCCATGGATATCAAGCGTCTCATGGTTACAGTGGTGGTTTCGCTCATCCCTGTGACGCTGATGGGGATGTGGAACACTGGTTATCAGGCAGTTAAAGTTTTGTCGGCTCAAAGTGTCAACTCATGGGCTGGNGTNGGTGGTTGGCAAGCATCGGTAATGGGTTTACTTGGGTTGGGGNTGAATCCAGGCGACATANTCAGTAATTTCATCTATGGTGCACTCTTTTTCCTACCTGTTTACATTGTTACTGTTGCTGTTGGTGGTGGCATTGAAGCTACTTTTTCCCTGGTACGAAAGCACGAAATCAATGAAGGGTTCCTGGTAACCAGTTTGCTTTTCCCATTAACTCTGCCGGCTACAATTCCGTTGTGGCAGGTGGCTCTCGGAATTGCCTTCGGTGTATTGTTTGCCAAGGAGGTTTTTGGCGGAACCGGCAAGAACTTTCTGAACGTGGCCCTCACATCCAGGGCCTTCTTGTATTTTGCTTATCCAGCCCAACTTTCAGGGGACGCGGTTTGGGTGGCAGTGGACGGCCACACAGCAGCCACCTCTTTGGGGTTGGCTGCGGCTAGCGGCGTAGACGCCATCGTCGGATGGGATATATTAGACGCTTTCTATGGTCTTATTCCCGGTTCAATGGGGGAGACATCCGTTTTGTGCGTCTTGATTGGTGCCTTTATTCTGATTGCCACCGGCACGGGTTCCTGGCGAATTATGTTGAGTGTCGTGTTAGGAGCAGTGGCTGCCGCTGCTTTCTTCAACGCTGTTGGTAGTGATACCAACCCCATGTTTGGTATGAGTATTCCCTGGCATCTGTGCTTGGGTGGTTTTGCTTTCGGTACAGTTTTTATGGCGACAGACCCTGTTACCGCGGCCATGACAAAGCGGGGCAAATGGTTCTATGGCGCCTTAATTGGCATCATGACAATTCTGATTCGGATAGTCAACCCTGCTTATCCGGAAGGTATTATGTTGGCCATTCTATTTGCCAATCTGTTTGCTCCCTTGATCGACTACTTTGTCGTGGAGTCAAATATTAAGAGGAGGTTAAGAAGAAGTGCAAGTTAATTCCTGGCACGGAACTATTGTTGTTGCTTTCCTTCTGTGTTTGGTTTGTTCACTTATCGTTTCCTTTACAGCGGATACTCTAAAAGAGGAACGAAAGGCTAATGTCGAACTCGACGTTAAAAGGAATCTCCTCCTTTCTGCGGGACTGATAACAGGCAAAAAGGCGTCCCCAGATGAAATCGAGGAAAAGTTTAAGAACGTTGAAATAAAGGTAGTCGATCTGGATACAGGTCAACCTGTTCCTTCCAGCCAACTCAGTACCCCCTCGACTTTCGATGCCCGAAAAGCGGCTAGGGATCCTGCACNAAACATCCAGATCCCGGCGGATCTGGATCTGGGTAAAAACAAACANCGTGCTAAATGGGCCACCGTCTACCTGATTAAAGAAAATAATCAGGTAGAGGCANTGGTNTTGCCTGTTAACGGTTATGGATTATGGTCAACCCTCTACGGATTCCTGACACTAGATACAAATACCAAAACAGTCAAAGGGCTTGGGTTCTATTCCCACGCAGAAACACCGGGACTTGGCGGAGAGGTCGACAACCCGAAATGGAAAGCTCAATGGAATGGGAAAGTTGTTCTTGACGAAAACTATCAACCCAATATCCGCGTTGAAAAAAACGGAAATGTCAAAGGTGAAAATTCCGTCGATGCACTCTCAGGAGCGACGATCACCAGTCGTGGGGTTGAAAATCTTCTACACTACTGGCTAGGTGACCACGGTTACGGTCCATTTCTGGCTCAATTTAGAAAAGGAGAGATTTAATCTATGAGTAAAGTATCGGACGCACTGTTTGATCCGGTTTTCAAGAATAACCCTATCGCTCTGCAAATACTCGGTATTTGTTCTGCCTTGGCGGTGACCAGCAAGATGGAAACAACTGTCATTATGTGTGTAGCCTTGACTCTGGTGGTTGGTTTTTCCAGTTTCTTCGTCAGCCTGATTCGAAACTTCATTCCTTCAAGCATCCGAATTATCGTTCAAATGACCATCATCGCCTCTTTAGTCATCATCGCAGACCAGATTTTGAAGGCTTTTGTCTACGATATTTCCAAACAGCTATCCGTGTTTGTGGGCCTGATCATTACCAACTGTATCGTGATGGGAAGAGCGGAAGGGTATGCCATGAAAAATGGGCCTATTTTAAGCTTCCTGGATGGAATCGGTAATGGGTTGGGTTATAGCGCTGTGTTATTGGTCGTAGGGGCGGTAAGGGAACTGACCGGTAGCGGGAAATTCTTCAACATTAGCGTGTTTCCGCTAGTTTCGGATGGAGGCTGGTACACTGGCAATGGACTGATGTCTATGGCCCCAAGCGCCTTCTTCTTGATCGGTCTTTTTATCTGGATTTTACGAACCATTCATCCTGACCAGGTCGAGGAGGAATAGATCGTCATGGAACATTACATCAGTTTATTTGCCAAAGCTGTATTTGTAGAGAATATGGCGTTGGCTTTCTTCTTGGGCATGTGTACTTTTCTGGCAGTTTCCAAACAGGTGAAAACTGCCGTTGGGCTTGGGATTGCCGTCATCGTTGTTCAGAGTATTACCATTCCAGCTAACAACTTAATCTACACCTATTTTTTGAAAGAGGGTGCCCTGTCCTGGGCGGGATTTGCGGATTTGGATCTCTCTTTTCTGGGGTTAATCAGTTACATTGGTGTGATTGCGGCCATGGTACAGATACTTGAAATGACCCTCGATCGACATGTACCATCGTTGTACAGTGCNCTAGGTATTTTCCTGCCACTGATCACTGTCAACTGTGCGATTTTGGGCGGNTCCTTGNTNATGGTTGAAAGGNGCTACAACTTCCCGGAAAGTGTTGTTTTCGGTGTAGGCTCCGGAACCGGTTGGGCCTTAGCCATTATGGCATTGGCTGGCATTAGAGAAAAACTNAAGTACAGCGATATTCCAGAAGGCCTAAGAGGCTTGGGCATTACCTTTATNGCTGTNGGGCTGATGGCACTCGCTTTTTTGGCTTTTTCAGGCATTCAACTGTAAGCAATCTCTCTTTTCAATAAGGATAAAACATGATAGAAATTTTGATTCCTTCATTGGTATTCACCCTTGTTGTTTTGGCCCTGGTCTTTGTTATTTTAATAGCAAAATCACAACTCGTTGCCAGTGGCAATATCAATCTCAANATCAATGGGAAGACAGACTACTCTGTTCCCACTGGCAGTAAGCTACTCAACGTTCTTGCTGATCAGGAACTTTATGTCTCTTCAGCCTGTGGCGGGGGNGGGACTTGTGGTCTTTGCAAAGTCAATGTCTTTGAGGGNGGAGGTGATATCTTAACTACTGAACTTTCTCATNTCACCAAGCGNGAGGCACGNGANGGGTGTCGTTTGTCTTGTCAAGTCACCGTCAAGCAAGACATGAAAGTGGAGGTGCCAGAAGAAGTTTTCGGCATCAAGCAGTGGCGTTGTAAAGTTGAATCCAACGAGAGTGTGGCCACATTTATCAAGAATCTTATTTTAGAACTTCCTGAAGGCGAAGAGGTGCCATTTCGATCGGGTGGTTATATTCAAATCGAACGGCCACCAGGAATCACTGTGGACTACAAAGATTTTGATATTCCTGAGCTTTATCGAGGCACATGGGAACNTTTCGGCGTTTTTGATCATGTCTCTTATACTGACGAAGAGATCAGTAGAGCATATTCAATGGCAAACTACCCAGAGGAAACAGGAATCCTTATGCTTAATATCCGTGTGGCATCCCCTCCACCAGGATCACCAGAGGGTACTCCGCCGGGCAAAATGTCCTCTTACTGTTTTGGCTTAAAGTCTGGTGACGAAGTCACGATATCTGGGCCTTTTGGTGAGTTTTTCGCTAGAGATACCGACAGAGAAATGGTCTTTATCGGTGGTGGTGCTGGCATGGCCCCTATGAGATCACATATTTTCGATCAGTTAAAGCGGCTCAAATCCGACCGGAAAATTACTTTCTGGTATGGTGCTCGCTCCAAGGCTGAGATCTTCTTTGAAAAAGACTTTGACGAGTTAGCAGAAGAATTTGATAATTTTGACTGGCACATTGCGCTATCGGAAGCGCAGCCGGAAGACGAATGGGAAGGGTTAACTGGCTTTATCCACCAAGTCACATTTGACGAGTACNTAAAAGATCATCCAGCACCGGAAGATTGCGAGTACTACATCTGTGGCCCTCCCATTATGTTGAAATTCGTGATGGAGATGCTAATCAACGACCTGGGCGTGGAAGAAAAAGATATCATGTACGACGATTTTGGCAGCTAAATTTTATAGCTTTNTCACAATTAGGCATTGATACGCGATAAATATAAGCTCCTCTGTGGTCTACTTATCACATTGTGGGCTTTTCTTTTTGCTTGCCAAAACCCGGACACAGTGGTATCGTTGTCTGGTCGAACAATGGGNACGGTCTATACCATCAAATATACCTCATCCCGGACCGGNCACGCGCCAGAACAGGTGCAACAACAGGTGGATCAACTGTTGAAAGAGATCAACCAAGAAATGTCCACCTACATCCAAGACTCAGAAATATCACTAATTAACCAAAACCGGAGTGACGACTGGATTGATCTATCCCCACGGCTGTTTAAGGTCGTTAAAGCGGCAAAAACAGTTTATCTTTTGTCAGAGGGGGCTTTCGATGTGACCGTTGGCCCTTTGGTTAATCTTTGGGGGTTTGGCCCAGATGGAAACCGANCCTTACCCGATGAGGCCCAGATTGAACAAGCCAAACAGGCAGTAGGCTTTGAAAAAATCCTATTAGACGAAGAGTCACAACGGATGAAAAAGACTAGGCCCGGTATTTATCTTGACCTGTCTGCTATCGCTAAAGGGTTTGGCGTGGATGAAGTCGGTGATTTGCTGGTTGGCCTCGAAATAAATAGTTACATGGTCGACATAGGTGGTGAAGTTAAAACCAAGGGCACAAAAAAAGGTCAATTGTGGAAGATTGGAATTGAAACGCCTGATGACCGTTCGCGTACTATTAAAAAGATTTTGAAGCTTTCAGACATGGCGATGGCAACTTCAGGAAACTATCGAAACTTTTTTGAATCGGGTGGGAAGCGATTTTCACATACTATCGATCCCAAAACAGGACACCCGGTCGAACATCGATTGGTATCGGTGACCGTCCTAACCCCTACATCGTGCATGGAAGCCGATGCCTTTGCAACGGCTTTAATGGTGCTTGGTCCTCGAGCAGGCATGGCATTTGCCAATAAAATCGACGTAGCCGCCTATTTTATTTATGGTACAGGAAATAGAGAAAGTACGGATTCAGTAGAAGCAGCATCGCCTCGGCTAAAATCGCTTTATCCTGATTCCTTTGCCAAGATGCGAACTGACATCTTTTCGGAANTGCCTAATTGAAAANGCAGGCCATACAATGCAGTATTTTATTTTAACGCTAATTTTTATGGGCATAATGATTTTAGCCATGTCGGTTGGGGTCATTTTTAGTAATAAACGCTTAAAAGGAAGTTGTGGNGGTTTGGGNGCNGTGATGGGAGAAGACTGCGAGTTTTGTGATGTCGAAGATAAATGCCAAGGGAAAAAAGGGGAAGAGAACACAGACCAAAAGTCTGATGACCGGTTCTCTTTTGTTTAAAGNATTTTTGATATGGTGGAAATGACAGAACGAGAAAAGTTTTTGTTTGATTTGCAAGGGTTTTTAGTCGTTCGTAATTTTCTGAATTCTGACGAACTGACCTGTATCAACGATGCAGTTGATGCCTGTAGCCATCTACAGCATGAGGATGGTAATTCCAATACCGCCGGGTCAAAATCCTTAGCGGGAACTCACAAACGCGGAATGTTCACTGGCATGCTGAATTGGCCGAAACCNCATTGCCAACCGTTTCGTGAATTGATTGTGCATCCGAAAGCAATTCCCTACCTCAACACCATGCATGGACGAGGTTGGCGACTGGACCACTCNCCGTTCATTTTGACCTCGGATNATGACACTGAAGGCTTGGTGATTCACGGGTCGACCAACCGGCGTTTCGATGGCGCNCAGTACTACACCTACCGTAATGGGCAGATGCGNTGCGGTATGGTCGTTCTNCAGTACCAATTAACCGATGTGGAGGAAGGAGATGGCGGGTTGTGCGTGATTCCAGGAAGTCACAAAGCCAACTATGGTTGTCCGGAAGAAATTCGAAAGTGGGAAGAAGACAAGGAAGTGGTTTACAACGTACCTGCTAAAGCGGGAGACATGGTGATTTTTAACGAAGCCACGCTGCACGGTACACTCCCTTGGAAGCCAAAAGACCGCCAGAGGAGATCACTGCTCATTCGTTATTCNCCCAAATACCTCCATTTCGCCGGTGGTTACTACGACGTCACCTTTCCCGATTGGGCCGACGAATTGACAGAAGCCCAACGATCTGTGCTAGAACCTCCGTATATCTATCATCGGCCACTGATTGAAGATGATGGCGAAACTGTAGTAAAACCTCGACGAGAGGGTTAGGTAAAGTCGAATTAACGAACGCTATAAAGAAACTTCTGGCTGAACTGGTTGCTTCTAAGTAGCAAGTGCTACATAATCAACACTAAAGATCAAATTGTTAGTTAAGATGGAGTAAGTTTATGTCAATAAATTATCGGATTGTTAGTTTTCGACAACTTCTTTTACTTGTACCCTTATTGACATTCCTACTGCTACCATTGATCGCCGTTGGAGCAGATGATACCGCTTCTCATTCCCATGCGACTGACACCCACAATACAGAGCACCAAGATCATGAAGAGGATCACGGTAGTCATGCGGATGAACCACATCATGGACACCATGGCGTAGAGGGAGCTAAATTGCCGTTGTGGTGGGTTATCCCTTTCGTTGGTATCTTGCTCTCGATTGCGGTTTTTCCACTGGTGGCTGAGCATTTCTGGCACCATAACTACGGCAAAGTATCGTTGGCCTGGATCGTTATTTTCTCCATTCCATTTTTGTTGGGGTACAAAGGTGATGCCTGGTACGAAATTGTACATATTGTTCTGCTGGATTACGTTCCCTTCATTATATTATTAACAGCACTTTTTACTGCAGCTGGCGGCATTTGTGTCAAGGGTTCCCTCAGGGGATCGCCCGCGGTGAACACCCTTATCCTGGCCATCGGTACGTCGCTGGCCAGTTGGATGGGAACCACTGGGGCCGCGATGTTGCTGATTCGGCCACTCTTAAGGGCAAACGCCTGGCGGCAACACCAAGTTCATGTGGTCGTGTTCTTTATTTTCCTGGTAGCTAACATTGGTGGTTCACTTACGCCACTAGGGGATCCGCCGCTGTTCCTCGGTTTTTTGAAGGGGGTTGAATTCTTTTGGACNCTTAGGCTTTTCCCGTTGATGTTACCAGTTGCGGTTGTATTGTTGATCGTATTTTTTGTTTTTGACACCTTAATGTTCCAAAAAGAGGGAACCCCACCAGAGGACGGCGAAAAGCAACCGATTGGACTAGACGGCAAAGTTAACTTTATTTTTATTGTCGGCATTATTGGCGCAATTCTATTTTCCAAGTCTCTAGCTGATGGTGCATTTAAAGATGCCTCAGTCGCCGAAAAAATGGCTCCCCAGATTCAAGCGGCTGAAGAAGTGATGAAAGCAGCTAAAGAGGAATTAGTCACCTATGTTGAAGCTCATTCTAGTGTCAAATTGGATGACAACAACACAGAATATCATAACCTGCGCAAGAAACATCTGCATGCAGTAGCGACGGTAAACAGTCTGCGTGCTCAGAAAAGCCACGATGAGAATTCTGGCGTCGATATTTTCGGTGTCCGAGTTCCATACGCCAACTTAGTAAGAGATGGGTTAATGATCTTGATCGTTCTTGCTAGCCTGTTATATACACCTATGTATCGTACTATCGAGGATGATCATGGGCATGAGATTCCAGACCCAAGTGAGCTAGAGAGCAATGTTCGCGCGGCTAATGGTTTCACCTGGGAACCAATCCTAGAGGTAGCGAAACTATTCATCGGTATTTTTGTTTGTATGATCCCGGCCTTGAAGATTCTACAAGCTGGAGTTGATGGTAAACTCAGCAACGTGGTTTTGGCCGTTCAAACCTCAACTAATGATCCGATCAATATGATGTACTTCTGGTTGACCGGATTGCTTTCCAGTTTCTTAGATAACGCGCCAACCTATGTTGTCTTCTTCAACACCGCTGGTGGTGACCCTACCTCACTTATGGGCGTCATGTCAAAAACCCTGTTAGCCATTAGCTGTGGTGCGGTCTTTATGGGAGCCAACACCTATATCGGCAATGCACCAAACTTTATGGTTAAAGCCATTGCTGAAGAAAACGGTATCAAGATGCCAAGTTTCTTTGGTTATATGGTTTGGTCATTCTCGATACTAATTCCGATCTTTATTCTTGTTACCTTAGTCTTTTTTAGATCTTAATCTAATTTCCTGAAGGGACAGATCTAACCCATGTAATGAATCTCGACGACCAATCGACGGGCCAAGAGAGAAAGAAGCCTCGCTATTCAATTGCTGCACGTCAGTCGGCACTGACCAGTGTTGGGGACCTTAGTACAATTGGGTTGACGCTTGTTTTTGCAATCGTGATAGGAACTTTTACAGGAAAGTGGCTTGGTGGTAAGTTTGGTAATCAGCAACTTGGATTAATAATTGGTTTTCTGTTTGGTACGGTAGCAGGTTTTATCCAGATGTACAAGTCCATTTCCCGTTGGAATCGAAGTATTGAACAGCAAAAAGGATTTGAACCAAAAGGCAAAACTAATCCGGATTAAAGGGAAGATTTTATCCAAGCAATCCTCTTTTGAGGTTGACGGCCAACTCCTCAGACAGATATACTACGCGTCCGTGGTTTTGGCAGTAGCTTTGTCCTCTTTGTTCGGAATACTTTATGGCTTTTCTACTACACTTAGCTTTGTAGTCGGGAGCTTTTTTAGTTTAGGGGCGATCTTAACACTAGAATTTGTTGTCCGCCTGATGGTAAGGCCTGGGAGTAGCGCCAAAACGAAAAGGTGGCTCAGCTTAGTCGCGCTGGGGAAATATGCGCTTATCTCTATTGGATTCTATTTCCTGATGAAGGCTAATTGGCTTAATACGTACTCATTTGCTATAGGTGTAGGGTTGGTTCAGATAGTTGTTATTCTCAAAGCAATCAAGTTGATGGTGTTGATTCCGCTACACAACAAGACAGACAAAAGCCATTGATGAAGATAAAAAAGACTCGTTATAGATCACTGCTGCTGACTGTTACCTTTTTCTTTGTCGTTGCAGTTCATCCTCTGTCTGCTGCAGAAGATTCTCATCGTACCTGGCTAAAGCCCATCTCGGATCTTCCTTTACTCAAAGACCTTCAATCCGCCACTTGGCACCAACCGGACCTGATCCCCAACACTTATTTCGTCGTTCTGATTCTTATTGTGCTTTTCAGTTTGGCGACGCGAAACCTGAAACGCTTACCCGACAGTAAAGGACAAACACTTCTGGAACTCTTTACGGCCAGCATAATTAATTTTTTCGGGGATATTCTGGGCGATCATGGCAAAAAATATGTCTGGTTTCCTGGCTCGTTTTTTATTTTTATTCTATCTTTGAATTATCTTGGTCTGATTCCCGGTTTACAAGCGCCGACTGCTGATTTAAACACAACCCTTGCTTTGGGCGTAACCGCCTTGATCGGTGTTCATATTATCGCCATCAAAGAGAATGGGGTTGTCGGTTACTTGAAGCATTTTATCGGGGATCCCTGGTGGTTAGGGCCGTTGATGTTCCCATTGCATATCGTGGGGGAATTGGCACGTGCGGGTTCACTCGCAATCCGGCTCTTTGGTAACATCTATGGCGAGGAAACAGTTATTTTTCAATTGACGTTGTTAGGTCTGGGAATTTGGTTTCCAACTCAATTTCCAATGTTGTTCTTTGGATTGTTCGGTGGCTTTCTACAGGCCTTCGTTTTTTCACTTTTGACATCAATCTATATTGTCACCTTTTTAGAGCACGGTGATGAGCATGGTGCTGAAGCACACCACTAAGCTGTGGTAGTGCCAATCTTACTGTTTTAAACACAATTTTCTAGGAGGGAATATTTATGATTTATCTTGCGGTGTTGGCCTTTGGTGTTACGCTGGGTTTGCCGATTGCGGTAATTTTTGCTTCGACCGCACAGGGTAAAGCGACGAGCACGGCTCTTGAAGGGATCGCTCGACAGCCGGAAGCAACCAGTCAGATTCAAACAGCNATGATTATTGGTTTGGCCCTGATAGAATCACTAGTCATTTACTCGTTATTGATGTTCTTTTTGTTGATGGGAAAACTTCCTGATAGTGTTAGTGATGTGGAAAAGCTGATTAAAGCTGAAGCCGCAGTACAAACACACGAGAATTAGGGCCGGTAGTTTCGTGAAACTAGGAGCCAGGAAATTATGGGGCCTGTAGTATCCGTTCATTATTGCCTATGAAGATATATTTGAGTTTAACATCTGTTCTATGTATAGCGATTCTGGCGCTTACGCCGGTCATGACCTTTGCCGCAGATGAAACTGATCATGGCAGTCCAGATCAGACCGATGGTGGACTTTTGGAAGCGATGGGGTTGAAGCCGAAGTTGATTGTTATTCAGGCGGCGGGGTTCCTCATCGTTCTGTTAGTTCTTAACAAATTTGTTTTCGGAAAAGTTGGCGGCATACTCGCTGCTCGGCAGGATGAAATTGTTTCACGGATGAACAAACTTGAAAGCGACCAGGCAGGGCTTGACCAATTGACCTCGGAGACACAGCAGCGTCTGAATGAGATTGGAGTAGAAGCCCGCGCAAAGATCCAGGAAGCTGTTGAACGTGGTGAACTAGAGCGGCAACAAATCCTGGAGCAAGCACGGCAGGAAGCGGCGGCTCAGATCGAGCACGCCCGAGCCGAGATTCAACGTGACAAAGATTCGGCAATCTTGGAACTGCGAGAGCAGATCGCTGAAATCGCCATCAATGTGGCCAGTCAGGTGATCGACCAGCAACTCGATCAAGCGACGCATCAGCATATTATCGATGAGTATGTTAGCCGCTTACCCGAAGCACCTAATGTTTAGAGGCATGTGTAAGCGTACCAATTGAACAAAGGATTGCCATGAAAGACATACGGGTTGCGCAACGCTATTCAACTGCTTTGTATCAAGCGGCGGCAGAACAGGAAATCATTGATAAGATAGCGGCTGATGTGTCCTATTTGCTGGAGTTAGC
>PACG01000053.1 GCA_002699335.1 Candidatus Poribacteria bacterium | reverse complement strand
TGGATCGGCAGACCTACCCGGTGTCAGAGATCTACTTAGTGTTGATAGCACCAAGCAGGAAGCGGGTGCTACAGTGGCCAAAGAAGCAATCTCAGTTGCCGCGGAGCATGGCGTTTCAATCATGTTCTGTGTGTTTGTTCCGGCAGATGCTAGCTTAGGCAGAGCGAAAAACTATGAAATTTGGAAAGAAACTGTTCCCCCTATTGCTGAGTTTGCAGCTTCTAAAGGTGTAGGAATAGCAGTTGAAGGTTGGCCTGGTGGAGGTCCTGCTTATCCTGTTCTTGGTTGCACACCGGAAATGTGGAGGGCGATGTTCACCGAGTGTCCTGATGGATTAGGTTTAAATTACGATCCATCCCACTTGGTTCGAATTGGTATTGACTATTTGAGAGCCTTAAATGAATTTGCTGATAAGGTATTGCATGTTCATGCTAAGGGCACTGTTTTTGACCAGGAAGCGCTCTACCTGCATGGGAATTTAGGGCCTACATTCCACAATCCACGCGGTTTTGGTGAAGACTGGTGGCGATACTGCATCCCTGGAGACGGTGTGATTGACTGGTTAAACATAATCCAACGTTTAGAGGATGAAGGATTTGATGGTATTGTCAGTGTGGAGTTGGAAGATTACCGTTACTGGGAAAACTGGGAAGCTCAAGCAGATGGCCTCAAGCGTTCACAATCATTTCTTTCAAATATTGTACGCTAGATATTCTAGAAATATTGTCTTTGTTGTAGCAACGCCATTTTCTTACTAAGAAACTATGTTCAATGTTGGAAATTGAAATACTGGAGGCACACGAAACTGAACGGGCTAAGAAGATTCTGCTCCGTGATGGTTTTGTCGCTGTCAAGGATATCCTTAAGGGTGAGAAACTCAAACGAATTCAAAACGCTGCAACCCGTGTGATTCAAGAAATCATCGATGATGATCTAGAGAGGAAGGGTAATAGAGGTCATCATCGTTACTCTTTCGGTAACCAGATTCATCATGTTGAATGGTCTGAATTGGTAGATCTACCGCCCATTTGGTCTATTGCTGAAGCGATTTGGGATAGCGGCGATTTCATTTGTTCTGCTGCAGGTGGGGACTTTTCTCTACCTAATGCCGAAATCCAACCTTTACATTCTGATGGTAATGAGATGGGGTTTACAGATCCATGGGTTAACCAGATGACATTACGTGACCTACCGCCCCCAACACTCTGTGTTAATTTTCTGATGGTTGATTTTACCAAGGAGAATGGAGCCATCCGGCAGATTCCTTGCACCCAGAGGTCAAACGCCCCAATTCCTACGCTGGAAGAAGAACCACCATGGATGAAGAACTGCATCATTTGCGCGCCAGCCGGAACGGCTCTTGTTCGTGATGTTCGTTGCTGGCATGGTGGAACAGCTAACAACTCTGATCACCCGCGACCGATGACTAATACACAGTATTATGCTCCGTGGTTTCGGCAACATCTGTCAAAATGTCTTCCACATGAAAATTACAGTCAAATGTCTGTTCGTGCCCAACATCTATGCCGCTACATTGTTCAAGGTAAGTTGAGTCCCTAGCTCCAGTCAGTTTGACGAAATGAGACGGATTGACGCATTCGATTTGCAACTTAAATTCGGTTCAGTCGCACCAACCTCAGTCCAATAATAAGTTGCATCAGAGTATTTCTTGGTTAAAAGGGCCACGTTTTGATCCCATAATACCATCGAGCCGATAGGTAATTTACATACGGTGGAATTCCCTGCTGTTTTCACTGAATGCTATGGTTTTGGTAGTTAATTCTGCTTTTTTATTTAAGGGAGACAATCTTTGACGATATCTCTAGCTTTAAGTAGATCATCTCGAGAAAGATAATATTCAAAGACAAGGTAGGGGACATTGGTATACTTTTGTAAACATCGTAAATAGGTTGGATAATCCAAACATCCCGAGCCAACCGGTCCATAATCAGCTACTAAACCTGTTTCAGAAAACCGTGAGTCCTTAGCATGAGCAATAGCGATCTCCGGTCCCAACATACGCACTGCGCGTTCCAACGGCGTTCGGTCAGGAACAAAGTTAGCCGCATCCATACACACTCGTAATGCTGAGGACCCAACTTGATCTTTAACTCGCAGAAAGGACTCGGCACTTCCAATACTACCAGCACGAGTAATTTCGACCGCGATATGCACCCCTTTATCTTCTGCGACGGTACAAGCGGATGATAAAGCTTGACACAGTCCCTGAAATACTACATTGTCATCAACGCCTGCTACCGAAGGATATTCCGACGGATGCCAGATCAGTAGTGGACATTCATTGTCACCAAATCGGCTTTCCAAATCAGCGGTCCTCTCAACACATTCAACCAATCGCTCAACATCTGTTTGAATGGTCCCTCGTTCATTTACCAAACCCACATGCAGGGTCATAGCTGCCAAGGCCACATCATCCGCTTCCAAGATTTTGTCAACGTCTTCAGGTGATGGATCTGAATCTCCTCCGCTAAAAAACATCTGGACTGCATCGAAACCAGATGACCGCAACTCTCCAGTAGGTATAGTTTCACCTGACATCAATCCTAATTTCATAACTCACTTCTCCTTTTACAATGGTTCTATTATTTCTTTAAGATATTATACTTTCTTTCGCGGGTACGTCTGTCTGCTTGAGCTAAGTCACTGACGAGTTACTTGGATTTTGTGCTTGATCTCTGCTCACCGCGCAGTCAATAAGACGAAATATTCTAGCATGATAAAAATTAAAGGTAAATAAACAGATAGTAAGGGAATTTTTGATAATCTTGAACTTGGAAAGAAAATACAAATGGTTTAGTAAGATAAATTAACATTATTATGTTCATCTTAAGAAACACAAAAATTTGAGAAACCAATATGGCTTGCATGATATGATATATTCACCATGGGTAAGTAAGTAAAGTTTATAGAATCAAAGAACGAGGATGGTTATTGATTTCCACCAGTCAGCATCAAATATGTCCGCTATGTAATGGTGTTTATACTAGTGATTTTTTTCAAAATTCCGATCGTAACTTTTTGCGTTGTCAGACCTGTTTGTTGGTTTTTGTTCCGCCCAAGCATTTTCTATCCGCAGAATCTGAAAAGGAGCGATATGATCAACACCAAAATTCACCTGATGATCCGCGCTACCGCCGATTCTTAAATCGCATTTTCCAGCCTCTGAAAGGGAGATTGAAACCAGCAAGTTTTGGTTTGGATTTTGGCTCAGGCCCGGGACCAACTCTATCCGTTATGTTCCAAGAGGAAGGACACTCCATGGCTATTTACGACCTGTTTTATGCGGATAACCCGATGGTTTTTGAATGGGAGTATGATTTTATCACTACCACCGAAACTATTGAACACCTACGGGATCCAAAAGAAGATCTGGACCGATTATGGGGTTGTCTGAAACCCGGAGGTCTCCTAGGTGTCATGACCAGTTTCATTGAGGAAAGTAAACCTTTCGCCGATTGGCGCTACAAAAATGATCTGACCCATATCTGTTTTTATACCAAATCGACCTTTAGCTGGTTAGCAACGCATTGGCAGACAACCGCCGATTTTGTGGATGACAATGTGGTTTTTTTCCTTAAAACAAGTTAATTTCAGATAGAAGATCTCTGGTTACGGCGTATCAATTATCAGAACACNGTCGAGAAATTTATTGNAAGTGGTTTCTCTGGACCTGTGGCGGNNGAAATCTANATGGTCGGAATTGGAGTACAGGGAAGGGCAATGAACTGGATTGAAGCTGAAACCGTGAACGCCGTGTCAAATTTATCAAGGAGAAAATATTATGTTGATCCGTGGTGATGACAGTACCATTAACCTTCCTTCCACCCTCACGGAAGAAGAGAAATGGTATTTTGATTTACACGGTTATCTTATTCTTCGACAGGTAATTACACCTGATGAAGTCCTACAGATGCTGAGGTTGGGTTTCAATTGGCTGGAACATCCAGCTCAAGCCGCACCGCCCCTTCGGGTAACGGTGAAAGAATACGGTGGAGTCATTAATCCGCTACCATATGGAGACCGTATTTTTGAACGTACCAGTTTGAACGAAAAGGTCTTACGAGTGATTATGGGATTGATGTGGAACCGGCCTCGGCTTTTCAATTGTGCTTTGGTACAAGAGAAGAAGGATCCCAGTTTGGTGGGTAAGAAGAAGAGATTACATCGAGATACTAGTGGCTTCGATTTTCCCGATGGTTTTCGCAACCCGCACAATGATTATCAAGCGGGTAATGGGCAAATCTATAGCAACTTCGTTAATACAGCTGTTACGCTGGTGGATGTACCTAAAGAAAACGGCTTTACCTGCATTCCTGGTACACATAAGTCGGAGATTAGTTTNCCGACCGATTTGGACATTGACAACTCATGGGCACCGGCGGAAACATTTGAGTTGCAAGCGGGAGATTGCCTGATTTTTTCTCCCCGTCTGATGCACGGAGCCGAGTTTTGGAAAATGGACTATCCACGCATGGTCATTTTCAATCGTTACCAATTTAGTTTCTACTTTAATGAGAACTATAGTTTGCCTATTAAGGATCACGCCGATCGTATTTCCGCAGACCAGTTTGAACTGGAATCGATTCAGCGTGGTGAAAAGGAATTTGCCCGACGCATTCTGGACAAGATGAAAAGGGGTGAGGACCTGTGCTGACACAAGAAGAAAAATGGTACTTGGATTTAAACGGATTTATGGTAGTCCGTGATGTCGTGCCTTCTTCTGAGTTGGAGCAGATGAAAGCTCAGCTTTTAGAGTGGTACCGATGGGAAGAATCACAGTTTGAGCTACCAATGCGGATAAATAACCAGCCCGGAAAA
Organism: Candidatus Poribacteria bacterium; assembly: GCA_002699335.1. Next base: position 6,564 of record PACG01000053.1, on the reverse strand, counting down.
CCTTGGTGGGTCTACAATATGCATTATGGACATCCAGTTTTTCAGCGGCTGATTTTGAATCCTGAAATTCTGCGGGTTGCTACGGCCCTAACGTGGAACCAGCCTCGTGTCTTCGATGTAGTAGCTAATATCTGTTATTCGGAGGCAAATGGTCTACATCTGCACGGTGGACATAAGGGTTGGTTTCGCAGCCCTTATCACCAGTATCAGGTGGCCAACGACCAGATATTTGCCAGTTTCTTCAACCTCTCGGTTTCGCTGGTGGATGTGCCTTTGGGCAACGGCTTCGCCTGTCTGCCGGGCAGTCACAAGTCCAACTTCGAGTGTCCAGCATACGTTACCATGGATGACGAGCCTCCAACCGTCCGTAACATATCGGTCAATGCTGGCGATATTATCATTTTCCTGCCAAATACCCGTCACGCTGGGCGAAGGTGGACGCACCTAGGCTATCCGCGGATGACGGTTTTTCTGCGTTGGATGTACGCCAAACAGTTCCACCATGCCGATTCGGCTAATTGGTTTCCCCTTGAGGAACACAAAGACCAGATTCCGCTTGCTCTTTACCAATTGGAAGACCGAGATAGTGGGCAACGACATGCTTTGGATGAAATGATAGATCCATTCAAAATTGATCTGCCGGAATGATTATTTATTTGATCAAAATGATGGGAGTACATCATGATGAAAGTCAAACACACACGGTACCTACCTACAATTGAGTAATGATCAATACATTCAAACGTAATGCTTGTTTGAATAGTGATTTTCTAGGTTTCATGTTTGGTAACTATGATTCAAGACCCATCATTCCACGCCTTTTGATTTGGTATTCTATTTAAGACATAAGCGAAAAAGTGTTGAGATTGAAAAGGCCCATTAATCTCAGTCAGCATTTGCTATGATTTTTATAAGCATGTATTATTCACTAAGATACCTTTAAAAACAGGGTTAAAAAACTAGATAAAATCGCTATAGTTTCATTCTTATCCTTATCTTAACTGTGTTTCCTATTGGAATAAAGATCACACCAATTCCTAACCTTGCCAACTTTGATAAAAGGAAAAAAGAAATGAAAAAACTGTATTCTACTGTTTAGTGATGAGTTTAATGAACATTTTTTTTGGAACCTTTCTTCCCTTTATGGAAGATATCGAAGCCAAAGTCAGTCCGAAAGAGCTTATTCTCCATTACAGTTTTGACAGGAATTCGATAAACAAAAAAGATATCACAGACCTATCCGGAAACAAAAACAATGGTCTTATCAAAGGTAATCAAAAGACTGTTAAGGGGAAAGTCAAAGAAGGCATGAAGTTCAGCGGGTCAACTCCAGACTATATTTCTGTAAGGAACCATCATTACGCAAAGGCCAACATTGAAGCCATCACGTTGATTGCATGGGTCAAGTCCCCGAGTCGAGGCATGATTGCTTCTTGGGATCGAAGCGAGTTTTTCCGCTTTGGTGTGGGTGACGACGTACTGGGAAATAACGATTTTGTTGCTTTCGACACCTGTTGTGGAATTCACGATTGGCATGGGAAGACAAAAATCACCGATGACAAATGGCATCATGTTGTTGCCCAATTTGATGGAAAGCATAAGCGAATCTATATTGATGGTAAACTTGATGCTGAGGTGAAAGCAACGCATAAGGTCATGGGCAAAGCGATTACTCGTTACGGGTTCATTGGCATTGGTTCGGAAGCTGGATCCTTCGATGCCGCCACAGGTCCAAATTGGGCTTTTAAGGGGGTGATGGATGAATTTTTCCTTTTTCATCGTGCAGTGACGGCGAAAGAGCTTGCCCATATGGCCAAGGGGCCATCAAACCCGTTTGCGGTCGATTCAAAGGAAAAACTAGCTATAACTTGGGCTGACATCAAGGTCAGTCAATAGATTCGCTATTGCAGTGTTTTAAAATAATTCTATTCCTCACTTACAGTGATTGAAATTGAGTTTGCCAAAGGTGATTTTGTGTTAATGAATACGTTTCGTTATGCATCTCTTGAATATGCTATTCAAAAGAATTGGTAGAATATTTTGAAGAGGATTCCATTTTATCTAATAGTTTTAAGTACAAGTAGCAATGCTTTCTGTGGAACGCGGAGTTAGGTTGTAAATACTATGTTACTGTCTTTGAGTGGCTTCCTTTTCCAAGCAGAAAACCCTGAGGAACAATTAGATTTTGTCACCTTCTGCTCGCTCGCTTCGTCAATCGGCTATGATGGAGTGGAATTACGGAGAACACAGGTAAGCCCGAAAACATCCAAAAACGATAGGAAGAGAATGCTGAATATTGTAAAGGGGATGGGGTTGGAGGTAACTTGCTTAACAGCACGAAATCTACCGCTTGAAGGAAAAGAACGTGACGTTTTCTTTGACAACTACCTTGATCTCTGCAACGACATGGATTGCGGGTTAATGAAAATTGGCAGTGATCCTGAGTGGTGCAAAGAGGCAGCCATAAAAGCAGAATCGTGCGGTGTGACACTGGCCAGAAACAATCATGTTGGTAGCCAACTTGAGACCGTTAGTGGAACCCGGAATTTCTTCAACACTGTCAACCATCCTAATTTTGGGTTGCTTTATGATTGTATGCATCTGGCGACAAGTGGAGAAGACTATCTGAACTGTATTCCAGAATTCTTTAAATTCACCAAGAATATACTGATTCAGTCTCGTCGCCGTGTTTGTGTGGCAGAAAATGGCAAGGAATGGGTACCAGCCCTCCCAAATGAAGATGGTGTTCAGGATTGGCTAAACGTATTTAAACAATTCCGACAACAAGGGTATGATGGACTGATCACTGTTATTGAGAATAGCTGGCCTGCGGATCGTCGTGAGGAGGTTGCTCGCAAATGCTACTTGATCCTGCATAAGATGTGGCGTGTTGCGGATAGTGAATAGGAACCCAAGATACTTTATTCCTTTGGTTTCATTGGTCTTGGAAACATGTGCTCATTTGGCTGCTATTGGGAATGTAGAGAACTACAGGTTAACGCGAAAAAATAATTCTAATGTTGAACGAATCAGCACTCATAGATTGCACGGACTTGGTTGGTGATCATGATCAACTCCTCATCAGAACTTCCATACGGTTCGTGGTTCGCAAAACAGGTGGGCTGTGTGGACACCGCTGGTAGACTGTGACACTGAGTTGGGGGAGGTCTAGCGATCGCACGGGCCTCAAACCTCCGTGGCTTACTGAAAGATGAAAATATTTGTTTTGCTAAATTGGTTTAGTGAATCACCGCATTGTCTGCACCGAAATTGCCGCTAATTTGCCTCGGTTTGTAAGGGAAATTCTGTAGCTTTGATTCATTGATTTCCACACCAATACCTGGTCTATCAGGTACAACCAAATAACCTGCATCACGCTCAATCGGTTGAATAACAATCTCGTTAAAAGTATCTGCGCCAATGTTACTTTCCATCAACACATAGTTAGGAATGGAAGCATCAAGTTGGACGAAGGCTGCGATGTTAACTGGGCTTCCCATCAGATGTGGGAAAATTCCGACAAAGGATGCTTCCGCTAATGCAGCGATTTTCTTACATTGGGTAATACCACCGGCTAGCGAAACATCGGGTCGAATTAAACTAACTGTCTTACGGTCGATTAGGTCTTTGAACTGCTGCACGTTATAGAAGCGTTCGCCCGTCGCTATAGGGATGTGGATATGACGTGCAACATAGTCCAATGCGTCCACGCTTTGCGGGGCCAGTGGATCTTCATAATATAGGATTCTGAATGCAGCTAGCTCGTTGGCCAGAACGATGGCTTCGTCTGGAGTAAGGTTCCGATGAATCTCAAGTCCCAGATCAATGTTGTATCCAATCGCCTCTCGAATGGTGCTAACGATTTCTACCGCCGTGGTAATTACCTGAGTTGAAGTTTGGTTTTCCCACCCAGAAAAAAAAGGCGTTGTTCGTAGTGAATTGAATCCACTTGCGACGTTCCAGATGGCACTTTCTATCCGATCAGCAAGCGTGTCTCCAGTAATATTATTGAAAACTTTGATCTTATCTCGACATTTTCCTCCAAGTAATTGATATACCGGTAAACCGACTGATTTGCCCAAGATATCCCATAGAGCAACATCGATAGCACTCATGGCGGCGTTCAGGACCGACCCCATGAAATGTGTGTTCCTAGAAACTGCTTGATAATGATGCTCTATTCGAGTAGGGTCTTTACCAATATAATACTGGCTTAACTCTTGTATGGCATGATAGACGGTCTTCTGATGTGCCCACAACCCGGCCTCACCATTGCCTACAATACCTTGGTCGGTGTAAACCCGCACTAGAAGAAAACTATCGACTAAAAACGGCGTTATCTGTGTAATTATCATATTACATTTCCATGGCTCAGATGAGTTCAATGCTCAGACACAAATTGCTTCTTACCGTCCCATCCACCCACCATCCACCAGAACTATACTACCATGAACATAGTCAGAGGCTTTGGATGCCAAATAGACGACTATTCCTTTAAAGTCATCGGGCTTTCCCCAACGTCCGGCTGGAATACGGGTCAAAATCTGTTCACTCCGTACCGGATCATTAATCAAAGCTTCGTTCATGTCTGTCTCGATATATCCCGGTGCAATAGCATTAACGTTCACACCTTTACTAGCCCATTCATTGGCAAAAGCCATGGTGAGTTGGCCTATTGCGCCTTTACTGGCCGCATAGCTAGGTACATTGATACCACCTTGGAAAGTGAGAAGTGAAGCTGTAAAGATGATTTTCCCCGTTCCTCTTTCAATCATCCGCTTGCCAATCTCTCGAGTTAGAATAAACTGAGCGTTTTGGTTAACTTCAATGATCTTGTCCCAATAATCATCCGGATGCTCAGCTGCTGGTTTTCGCAAAGTTGTTCCGACATTATTCACTAGTATGTCGATGACTGGAAAATCAGTTTTTACTTGATTGATAAATGAATATAGCGATTCACGGCAGGAAAAATCACAGCTATATCCGTGGAAAATTCGGTTTACGGCCTTGACTTCCTGCTCAATTTGGCTTGCATGTGATTCCATCTCCCGACTGACTCCAACGATGTCTGCCCCAGCTTCTGCTAACCCAACAGCCATTGCCTTACCAATTCCTCGTCTGCATCCGGTAACTAAAGCGGTCTTTCCATCAAGTTGAAAATCATCAAGTACTGGCATAAATTTAGTTCCTTTTTAAAATTATTATATAATCTTTTCGACTATGAAGATTCAGTTCTCCAAACTGTACCTTCGCATATTAACCTAATTTCCGTTGATGACACTATAACTAGGAATTACAATTCATTCGGTTTCAATTGTCGAACCAAAGTTTTAAAGCGGTCTCTCCCAATATTGCGGATTTCTCAGCTTTTGATAGTCCCATTTGTTGATCGAATATATCTAAATGTTGTTGGTAAGTTACTTTCGGGATCCATAAAGACGTAGGAAAATCACTTCCCCATATGCATCTTTCGGGCGTGTAAGTATCAATAATCTGGCGTGTCATATCAAACATGTCGCGACAAGGAAATTCTTCCTCAGATCCCGTAACAACAAATGAGAGCTTCGCATAAAGATTCTTAAATTGCGCCAGATCTAATACGACCTTCAAGTTGTCTGAATCGGGAAAATCAGACGCATTTAGATTGGCGCAGTGATCTAATACTACCGGTACCTCAGGAAAAACTTCCATAAGTCTGGAAAGTGAGCGACAATTTGGTGGGTTCAGTAAAGCACAAATGACCAAATCGAGTTCCTGAGCTGCTTCCCAAAGTCGATAGTGTTCTGGAAGCATTGAATCATCCGTCGGCCAGGCAGCAGAAACACGATTGCCACGAACTCCGATTTGTCGAGCTTCCTTCATTAGATCAATGGATTTCAGGTTGAAAGGATCGAGATTTAGAACACCCGTAACCCAACTGTTGTTTTCACGAACCGTATCCATGGTCAATTGGTTATCGTGTTGATAGACAGTGAAGGTTTGGACTACAACAACACGATCGACATTATTCCGTTTAACTTCCTCCTTCAAATCTTGGATGTCACCATATCCCGGAGCAGGCAAATATGGATTAGAAATTTGCGGATATTGCTTCGCATCTTCAGAATAAATGTGGGCGTGTGTATCAACGATAGGCATAACAGAATTTCCTTTAATTAGTTATCTTAGTCAAGTTGAGGCCGCTTTTGTAAGGAAGATTCGGATTAAAGTATATGCTCTAAATAGTACCCAATGACTTGGTTGATAAGTGAAAAACCCTGTATCCGTTTAGTGTTACCTAAAGCTCTTGACTCACGATTAGGCAACCATCAGTTCCCACTAGACGAGCTACTTCAACAAATCCACCAAACCGTTTTGGTCAGGAACACACCACCTCTAACCTTAAACCAAACCAAAATGCGAGTCAAGCAAGAACTGGAAAGCTACAGAAAACATCCAGACTTAATTCTCCAACACAGTTTTCAAGTTTCTACCCTCACCATCCTCTCCCAAATGGGCCGAGCTTACTTGCAAACAAAAAGGAATAGTCCTAGTTACTAAGTACCAGATCCGCTTTGTGCTGAA
>PACG01000052.1 GCA_002699335.1 Candidatus Poribacteria bacterium | reverse complement strand
AATCTCTATTCAATAGAGAGATCTACGAGTGAGATGAAACGGAATGATCGATGTGGGACAAATCGTTACTCATCAGTTGTCATTGGAAAAATATGTTGAAGCCTTTGAAATGGTTCAGAAAGGTACCGATTCGATTAAGGCTCAACTAATACCATGAGTCTATATATTTTTGAAGGAGATTAATATGTCAGCTAGATTGTCTATTTCATCATGGAGTTTACACCGAGCACTGGGTTCTGTCTTTCACAAATTGGACGGTTCAACTACAGAGAACGGTGACATTTCATTGCTGGAACTACCAGCCAAAATCGCTGAGCGTGGGATTAAAACGCTGGAAATCTGTCACTTTCATTTCCCGCAGATTGATGACGACTATATTGACGATTTGCGCATTTCACTGGATGATGCGGGGGTCGAACTATTCAGTGTCCTGATTGATGAAGGGGATATTACGCACCCCGATCCAGAACAACGCCAGAGAGAGATGGAGCAGATTCGGTTCTGGATCGAGATCGCAGGTAAGTGTGGCGCTGGCCACGCGCGAGTAATCGCTGGTTGCACTGATATCCAAACCGATGATGCTCACTATTATGAAGTAATTCAGCTGAGTGCCAAAAATTTAGCCTCTTTGGCGAAGTTCGGTAAGAAATTAGGTGTCACAGTTACTACCGAAAACTTCCGTCAGGTTGGCAAACGAGCTGACCATCTGCTGGCCATATTAGATCTATGCCCGGAAGACATAGGTCTCTGCGCTGATTTCGGTAACTTCAAAGGAGATGATAAATACACCGAACTAGCGGCGATCCTGCCCAAAGCCACCTCGGTACATGCCAAAGCTGAGTGGCCTGTGGCTGGTGAGATGCTCCGTGACGAGTTCACACGGTGTATGAATTTGGCTGCCGAAGCCGGGTTTGATGGTCCATATTCGTTAATATTTGATAGTGACGGCAGTGAATGGGATAGTTTGACCGAGATCCAGGGAGTTGTTACCTCCTACATAAATTGATCGGTTGTCCACTTCATTCAAAAGTGTCATGATTGGAGCTTGTAGAAGTCACGGTATAAGGTAGAACTGTTACCAAACTAGATTTCTCTAAAGACCAAATTCTTGCGGAAGTCGCCTATTAATCTGGGATTCTCATTTAGACGTGGCTGGAGTTTCCTCCCGTATTGGTTAAATTGTTGATCAAAGGCTTTACCGTAACTTGGAATCAGGATGGTGCAGGAGTGGATCACGCTGTGGTCGACCTGTTTCGTGTAGACTGTCAAGCTAAAGAGTTGGTGGAAGCTAGGTGTATTTATATCGGTCAGCAAGGTAGATTTGAGATGCTAACGCCAGCTGGTTTGGAGGGCAGATCTTTGTAATCCCAAACAGGCCAAGAATGTACCAGCTGATTTAAAGGAAAAGATTAGGGAAAAAGTTCAAAGTAAAGGCAATATGCTGTAGATGGTTTGGTATTTGGCCTACAATCATGCTTCAATCAGTTGTCAGTGTTCCTTTTAAGTTCAACTCTCAATTGCCTTGGCTCTACCTTGGTCATCAATTGCCACGAATACAAAGGTGCCCTCCGTTACTTTTTCTCGTTGACTGACTTCAGGTTTCCGAAACCAAACTTCAACATGAATCTTCATCGATGTTGTACCCACTTGATACAAATCACAATAAATACAAACTACTATATCACCGACGGAAACTGGTCGTTTAAATTTGAGGGCTTCAATGGCTACGGTGGCTGCTCTGGATTTAGCATAGGTTTTGGCCGATATCCCGGCAGCCGAATCCATTTGTGATACTAGCCATCCCCCAAAGATATCCCCGTTGGCATTAGTATCTGCAGGCATGGCTAAGGTACGCAATTCAGGTTCTCCTCGGAATTTGGTTCCATCCATTTCAAAACTCGCCTATCATCAATAAAGTCGCCTAATATTAATTTTATCAAACACTTGTTGTTCATTTATTTATGACACAGCTAAGTGAAACAAGATGATTATTGTTACAGTGTTGTGATTGGCTTGAAATCGGAAGTCGAGAGCAATAACCGTTCTGCCGGGACGACCGACAGAACGGTTATTGCCGCCAGACTTGGGCATCATCTGGATACAAGCCTACAGGGCTTCAAACGAGGCTAGTCGTTCCAGACGTTGACCACCTTAATCTTGCCTCTGATTGCCCTCCGTCACAATATATAGACCGGTAGCTAGTACCTCTCCCTCGCTATCTCGACCCGACCAACGAATGGCCCGTTTACCTGAACTAAATGTCTGCTGCTGAGCGATCCATTCAACCAGTTGACTGCCCCACTATAGACCTGGATGGTGACATGGGCGGCTGGTCCAGAGAAAAAAGAAATAGTGGTGTGGGTGCTAAAAGCATTAGCTTTGGGCGAGAAGGCCCGTGGTTGGCAGGTTAATGAATCCGGCTTCAGATTGGCCGAATCCAGTGCTTGAATCTTATCCATTTCGCCCAGAGTGTACTGGCCTAGAGACAAAAACAGTGGCCGAGATGGTCTGTTGTTCCAGGTTAGGCGTACCACCGATAGCCTTCCAGAGGCCATCATTCAGTACGATGAAAGATCAAGGGTTCCTTGCCGGCGGAGAGTTGTAATGGGTCATAGGAGAGGGTAAGGTGCAGGTTTGATGCTATTTAATCTGAGCGTGGCTGGAGCAAAGTCATAAATCTGGCTGACACGGCGTACCGGCGGTTCAACCTCAGTTTCAGTTAAAGCATTGACGGTGACGATAGTATCTTGAGCCAGTGTATTGGGTGGAAAGTAGAGTTCTGCTTGTTGATCATCAGGGGCAATGATTCGACCTTTACGAGCCTGCACAGCCGAAGGGATTTCCACTTGGATGGTCTGACTGTTAGTATTACCCGCTTTATCTGTTCCCATCAAGCGTAACCAAACCGGCCCATCTTTGACTGGCACCTCCCAGTCCTTGTCGGTTTCTACCTCCTCCAGCTCAGTTTTATCTGCGGGCTGATACAGACCTGCTTGCACATAGATCTGCTCCCAATCACTGTTATTACTGTCGTTAGTTGTAGAGAAATCGAGTTGATAGCTGTCCAGGTGTAAATCGCTAATGAGGGATGAGATAGTGAAGTTTTTCAGAACCCGTTGTCGGGAGTCCGAATTTCGACTTTAGGAAGGGTGTTATCTACTCGCACACTAATTTGATAGGAAGTCGCATGGTCAAGTTTGTCTTGGGTGGTTAGCCATACCTTATTGAGTACAATTCTACTATCTTCGCCCTGCTCTTTTGACAGGACATAAAGCCCTGTGGCACCACCAACCATTATTATATTGTCATAAAGTTCGACAACACAATTCATTGGCATATCCTGTTCTTGCACCCAAGTCCTACCATCGAAGTGAAAAGTCCACTTTGGCCACAAACCCAAATTCTGTCCTTCGGCGTTTCAGTAATGGTGGTGATGAATGTTTTTAATCGGTTTTGGTACTGGTGCTGTAGCCACTTGACACCATTATGTTGATACAGTCCATTATCAGCACCTATATCCAGATGCTTTCATCACTCATTTCCTTGATTAGATGAACGTTGTTTTTGTCAAGTTTCAGATCGATTAGCGAGTTTAGAACTGGATCGTATTTGAAAACGCCAACACCATCTGTACTGATCAGGATTTTTCCCTTTGAATCCACTTGCACCACCTTGACTGTGGGACTCTCCAGTAGAGAATTTTTGAGATCGAGTGCCCGGATCCATTTTTGCCCATCAAACTCCATCAAGCCAAGTTTCCTGTCTTGCGACCAAAGTCGGCCATCTGATGTGCTAACAATCCAATCGAGTGAATACTCTGAATCGTATAGTTTCAACTCATTACCATCAAATCCTGCTAAACCATCCCAAGTAGCTATCCGCAAACCGTCGTTAGTTTCGGCCGTAAACTGCTGCGTATCGGATAGCGCCAAGTCGTCCAGGTTTTTAGGTCTTTGGGCGTATCCCAGTTTTGACTATCAAAAGAAAGGAGTTCATAGCGATTATTTCGAAAAAATCGAACCCACATTTGGCCAGAAGCGGTTTCGAAAAAACTAAAAACTGAATCGCCTGTGTGAGCATCAAGGCTTCCTTGATTTACGCTGGCCGAAATATGTTCCTCGAAAACGCCTGTAAAACGGTTAGCTCCCTGTGCTGTACCGATCCACAGGTCCCCGTTTTCCGATTCGAAGATGTTATAACCTATATCACTGCTCAAACTATCCTGAGCAGTAAATTGACGCCAATTTTGCTGGCCGATAGTATTCAGTGCTAAAAAAAGTAGAAGAACGATTTGAAGAGGGGTGAGGGATTTTATAGGATACCCCTTATTAAGGGCATGATGAGTTTAAAAGTCAATGCCTCAAATGGGCCACAGTTTATACTAAAACAAGGTTTTCCAACTTGCTCGCGGCTGATCGTTAAGGTGGCAATAGAAATATCCAACTGCTCCGTTATCTGACGTAGCGACAGTTTTTTCGCTGACACAGGCTATCGGCTGTTGCCACCTACAACCTGGCCAAGATCCGTTCCCGAATTAGTTTCCGCTCAAATTCTGCAATGGTGCAAAGATATAAAACATCAACCACCCTTGGCACCTGTGGTGTCAATGGGATCGGTTGGCCCTAAAAATGGCTGGCACGTGGACCACTACGGTTAAAAGCACGACGGGGCTAGCGGACACCTGCTGATTTTGTCAGTGTTGGGGCAAAAGTCAAAGGTCTATTGGCCAGGCTCGCTTGAAATATTAACCGGAAGCAGAGAGGAAGAAGCAACCGCGGCGGCCGACAGGGCGACTATTGCCACTACCATAGTACCAACAGCATCTCCAGTTGCTAATCCTAGAATAGCGCCCCTATATCTTCTATGGTGGGAATTGTCATTTTGCATAAAATAATTTCGGGTGCGATTCTAGCACAAACTCAACAGAAATAAAAGAGATTAAGTCAGGTTAAGAATTGGACACACTTGACGACACATTTAAATTCTGTTAAAGCGGATATTGCTTATATGCCCTGCTAAATCCATCCTAAATTATTGGCAGGACTTAAATGGGAATAACATGGTTTCGATGAGAGGAATTGGAATAAGGGTTGCATGCCGAGGATTCCGCAGGCCTCTTTAAATGGGCGGAAAACAGTTTAATTGACGATAATCAATTGGCTTTAGCCGCTTAAGCGGCTCGTTCCGCTAATTTGTTGCCTATCAAATTAGCCGGAGCGTAAAAATTATAGGCTGTGCTGACTTGAGATGTTCGGGGGCAAATCAGCCAGATAAAGCTGAACTAGCTGGCCGTAAATCCTGCATCAGGGAGCCATTAACACGAACAAGGATGAGGAATCCAAAAAAGCTGATGACAAGCATGTAGTAGCCTCTATTGAGATGCTTTCGGATGCGGGTTCTCCACCACCTCCAATTTCCTTTAAGCCCTGAAATCTTTACCAGTAAAGGGTTTGAAGGGAATTCCTTCTACTCGACTGATAGACAGCCGAGATCTGATGCGGCAGCGGCATAATAGTACTAGTGGTGATGGCCACGTAGGGATCGAAGAGCCAATCCAGCTTGATGCGGTAGGCTTCTGAAACCAAGCGAAGTAAATCACCATCGTCATCAAAGGACCAGGGAGATCCAGATTCCACCAGCTCAAGCTGAACTTCATCGTCACGGTAGAGCAGATGTTCTCCGAGTTGGCTGTCGGTAGACCGAAAGATAACTCTCAGTGCATGGTGGCCAATCCACTGAACCGATTCCACAGTAACAATTCCTGAACCGCTCAAACCGGAAAGACGAGTACCTGTAGTCAGTTCTTCAAGGCGTGTCATTTTTGACCTTATAGGGGAGATTTTAACCAGATCAATATGTCAAGTATTTCTGGGCTAAGTCAAGTCGGTTCTTAGTTCGGACGCTTCTGGTCAACTATCATTTATCTTGAATCTTTACCTCACTTGAAATAGAATATGAGTGACTTCAACGAGATTGGTGAAATGATTAATGATATCCACGATTGCTTATGCCTGTATTTTGGCTAGTTACACCCAACTTCCGGCATCGGCTGACTGGACGATGGTCGAGCGGATCGGTCCACCCACTTACCACTTTGTCGACGTGGAACGCTACCGGTTTTTCTGTCTGAACCTGAACAATCCCAACTTCTATCCTATCCCACCAAATGAGGTCACCCGGGGCACCTACATGCAAGAGCTGGATCAGTTGAATCTCCCCGGTTTGGTTGCCAACACCGACCGTGGAGAATGGGGCCCTTTTCCTATCTGCGCCGGTACTGGCTAAATACGTGCAAACGGGTGACCCGGTCCAGGGAGAGGCCAAAGCAGGTCAGCAGATGGTCTTCACCCAGGTCTACCATCCCCATCTTCCGCATCAGGTGCACGCAGTCACACTAATCCGGGAGCCGGGGTAGAAGTCAAGTACGATCTGGAATCGACTGTCGGTGCTTCCGGCATTTCTGTCTTACGGGACGATGTCGAGGCCACNGTCTTGCGCCTGGAATTGACCGAAGNTACAGGTGNAGTGGGTGGTATTCAATCCGCAACANCGAGTGATNACANNNGGAAAANTGGAACCNAGCCGACGCTACGCCTTNTCGGCCTCGACGNTGATCAAGACTAAACTNCTATAAGATAAAGGCCAATCAATAANTAAGNAATAAGCAGTTGATCGTTAGCAATTCGAACGTATCCGGGANAACAATGANCCAGANCACCTTGAAACGCTTACCCGTTGTCTTTTTACCTCTTATTTTCGCTCTGCTTCCTCACGCTAGGGGNTGGAATGAGACCGTCCATCTAGACAGTCCGGCTCTGGNCGGCAACAAAATAGGGAATCCAACGCGNCGCCGGGTTTTCATCTATCTACCACCAGGATATGAACGGGATAGTGACCNCTACTACCCCACTCTTTATGTCTTACACGGCTGGGGGGGCGACGATNAAATCGGTCAAACAGTGTCTGACATCGCAGATAAGCTTATTCTAGACGGTGAGATCAAACCGATGATTCTGGCTGCACCAGACACCAAAGGCAAGACCTACTATAGGCACCTTTTATACCAATTCCAGTCTGAATGGTCGCTGGGAGGATTTTATTACCCAGGATCTGGTCCAATTTGTGGAGCGCAACTATCGGGCCGTGCGGCANAGTCGGAGTCGCGGCATCATGGGCGTATCTATGGGTGGCTACGGTGCCATTAAATTAGCCCTCAAACATCCGGACATTTTCAGCGTGGTCTATGGCAATGTACCTGCCTTGTTAAGGTTCGCTGAACCAGATCCGGTTGGCTTCCCCATGTGGGCTTGGCAACAGATAGTCGGCTTGCAATCGGTGGAGGAAATGCTTGCAATCGGTGGGGCAGCAGTAATGATGATGTCGTCAGGAGCAGCGTTGGCTGCCAATTTAAGCAACCCACCCTTTTTCTTCGACGTCCCCTACCAATTGGTCGGTGGCCAGTTGGAAAAGGTGGATCGCGTTTTCGATCGGATTGTGGCCGAAACCCCTTTGACCATGTTGGACAATTATGAGAAACAGGTGCGTCAGCTAAAGGGNATTGCTTTCGATGCGGCCACCCAGGATGCTTTTATCGATATCCTGCCCAGTTGTAAAGAATTCTCACAGGCCCTCGACAATCTGAAAATCGATCATACCTTTGAAGTGTTTACTGGGGGACACACTGACCGTTTCGCTGACCGTTGCCAAACTACAATACTGCCTTTTTTTTCTGACTTGCTATTGTTTGGGCAGGAATTCTCAATCACCCAGGTGGCAGCCAAGGCGAAATTGGCCGTCACCTGGGGGCAAATCAAATCGGCTAACTAAAATGGCATTGACCTTACTGAGATCTCTACCGGGAGACCATTTTAACCTGACATACAGAAATTACCAGGAGGATATCGATGAAGTATATTGTTAAATCCAACGACATGGACTGGGAACCCAAGTTTTTTCCCAACGAAGACCAACAGTACGGTGAGTTTAAGGCGCTGTGGCGAGAACACAGTATGAACCAGATGGAGGTGCGGATTACCCGTATTCCGGCCCACGGCACCCACACCAAGTATCATGCCCATACCAAGGAGGAGGAGTGGTTTTATGTGTTGTCGGGCAGTTGCCATATCAATATCGAAGGGGAGTGGCAGGTGGTGGAAACCGGTGATTCGATCTACAAACCGCCCGGCGATTATCACATTTTCCGCAATTTTGGTGATCAACCGTGNGATGTGATTATGCTCGGCACCAATATCGANGGTAGCGACGTTTTACGGAGTGAAGAACCCGATCCACCGTCGGATATCACTTAACCAAACCAGAGAAAATTAGCAAAGAGGCGACTATTAATTAATGATTGAGTTAATACCTGGTTAAATTAATGTTTGGTTGATATCTGGCACTTAAGATNGTAATTGCCGTATTGTTGTCTTTGTTGCCTAGAGTATCTGGGTTGGAAGCGGTGATGGTNGACGAAGTGAACGGCGTACANCTTTTATACCGCAATGCNAAAANGAGNAAAAGGTCGATNAAAAAANCTGACTATATATTAACCGGTTCGTGTAAGATGGTGTGGATTGTAAATACACTTATCCTGGTTTTAGCATATAAGGCCCTCGCAGGTCCGGTCCAAATTTCCGTTTTTCCTGGGGCAGAGGGGGTCGGTAAGTATACCCTGGATGGTCGGGGAGGAGACGTTTGCTGTGTCACGAACCTGAACGATGCCGGGCCTGGATCGTTGCGTTACGGCATTGAGAGCACCAAAGGCCCTCGGACAGTCGTCTTCGAGGTCGCTGGCGCCACCATGCTAAAAAATCCATTGGCTATTAAGGAGACAGGCTATTTGACCTTGGACGGTAAGACCGCTCCTGGTAAAGGCATTACGCTACGTGATNGGAACTTTTCTATCAAGCACAGTAAGCATATTATCGTTCGCTACCTGCGCATGAGATTGGACGACGAGAACAAGGAAAAAGGGTCTGGGCCGGACGGGCCGTGGACTATAACGATCAGGTTATTCTCGACATTTGTCCCTGAGTTGGGGGATTGACGGCAATTCCGACTATCGGGGAAACGAGAACATGACCCTCCAGTGGATGATCGCCAGCGAGGCACTGAATCGATCTCTACACCACAAGGGCGAGCATGCCATGGCCACTTCTCTACGCGATTGCTTTGGCAACACCACCGTTTACCACATTATCTACACCACCTCGCGCAATCGGCACCCGACCATAGGAGCGTTGAAAAAGGGGGAGCGGACTGGATTGTGGACTTTCGCGACTACGTCAATTACAATTGGAGCAGCCGAACCAACCTGGGAGGTGTTCAGATGAATGTCATCAACAACTACTATCGACCCGGGCCCTGTAAAAAAGACCGTTCGGTGCAGCCATTGCGTATGAAAGACCACAACCCAACCAAGGCCAAAGGATTCGCCCAAGGCAATTACTTTGATGGTATACCCGAGGCCTTCAACCGTGACAACTTTACGGCACTAGACTATACGAATACGGGCAACTACATGTCCACATCACACGATCGCTGGCATTGAAGGCACAGAAATCGATTGCGGTGTGTTTACCCTACCCACACAAAGCGCTAGGGATGCCTACGCAAGCTGTCTGAAATACTCAGGTTGCTCCCTGGTACACGATACTGTGGACGAGCGCAGCATCGAAAATATCGTCGCGCAAAAGGGAACACTGATTGATTCACAGAACCAGGTTGGAGGTTGAGACAGTTACCCCATGGAGCGTCGGTCCAGCGATTGGGACCGTGACCGCGACGGCATGCCTGGTGCCTGGGAAAGGGCCAACGACCTGAATCCGGAAGATCCCAATAACGGCGATGGTTACACCAACCTGGAGGAGTACGTCAATAGTCTCCACGGTTTGTCGGTTTATCTCAGCCTGTACCTGTTACCTGAGTGCCAGGGGATATGAATCGAGACATAGCTCTTTGCTGTTATCAATACTCAGGTAATGTCTTTATCGTGCGTGTTGAATAGCTCTAGAGTTGATGATTTTACCCCCACCAACGGCCTTGGGTTGCCACCACGAATGTATCTGATCGAAGAAACAGTATCAATATACTCTCAGTCTGTACCATTCGCATCTTTAGCAAGGGAGCCCTTTTAAATAAAAAGGAGGTAATCCGAAGGACAGGATTTGTTGTAGTAAGTAGGCTATGTACTTCTGGAACACTATCCCATAATCAAATAAGGAGTGACAATGCAAACAGATAAAATACGACTTGCTATTATCGGTTGTGGTGGGATGGCGCGGGCGCATCTGAACGCCTATATCTATCTCAAGAATCAAGGAATTGACATCTTCGACTTCGTTGCGATGTGTGATGTGGATGAAAACCGGGCACGAGATTTTGCCAGCACAGCCAACCAAACTCAGAACGGCATTCAGCCAAACGTGTACAGCGATGTTAGCGAAATGCTGGATAAAGAGTCGTTGAACGCGGCTGATATCTGTGGCCCACATTTTCTGCACCATTCGCTGGCTATTCTCTGTTTTGAGGCCGGGTTGGACGTGATAGTGGAAAAACCACTGGCCGTCACCATCCGGGCGGGTCATAAGATGATTCAGAGCGCCAAGAAGCACAATCGAATTCTGGCTACGGCGGAACAGGTACGGCGTTGGGTGGGCCCGCGAACAGTCGAATGGATGATCAACAAGGAAAAAATGGTGGGTCAGCCGCGGATGTTCTTTCGTCAGGGTATCAGCGGGGCTACCGACCCGGAAACCCGTTTACGTGACGATCCCATGGTCTGGCGAAGAAACAAGCTGACCAGCGGTGGCAACGGGATCATTGATGGTGGAGTACACTACGTCGATTTGTTGATCTATTTCTTTGGGGAACCAGACGAAATCTACGCCCGGGTAGATAATCTGAGCCAGTTTCAGTTTCCGGACGCTGAAAAGCATTATGTCGCTCAGACGGTTGAGGATACGGCTTTAGCCACCATCACCTTCGAAAATGGTGTGATGGGGCAATGGGTAAGCACTTCAGCCGCACCGGGCCACGGTATGGGTTACAATAGCTACCATGGAAGTCTTGGCTCCATCTACAGTGGCGGCGGTTATCCTCAAGAACCCGAACTGCAACTGTGGGACGGCAGCAAACGGCAAAAAGAGGATCTGCAAAGAGCCTATCTGGAAAGCCTTAGCCCGGAAGAGAAGGAGAGGCTATTTCCACACAGCATCACTGAAGGCGTGGCTCTGGAAGTATACGATTTTCTGGATGCTGTCCGACACCGTCGCCGGCCGGAACTCGACGGTGTCGATGGGCTAAAAGCGCAAGCGGTATGTAATGCCATTTACGAATCCGGATGGTGCGGAGAGTCAGTCAAGTTCGAGGATGTTTACCAGGATAGAGTTTCGGGGTATCAGGAAGAAATTAATGAAAAGTGGCAGATTTGATCTGGAACTGGCCGTTAGAATGGAAATACGATTCTTTTTTCTTTCACCGTTCTTTAGGCTGATTTTTAGTGGTTGAATCTAAGGGTTGCATTGTTTCATCCTTTTTGATAAGATGATATTGTCTGGTTAGGCAGTGCGCATGACTTTGGCCAGAGAGGATGATGGATGGCTCGGTCGCCCTCTGGACGGATCAATTCCTATAGATGAAGATCAGGTGACTCCAACCCAAGATGCAATAATCAATACAATAATAAATACCCAGGAAAATATCGGGTGAACCAACTGTCAGATAGTTTAATCGCTGTCGTTAAATATGATTGTCCGACCTGCAGACTGGTTGAACCTGTTCTGAATCAACTGGAGAGGCGTTCTCTCACCGTTTATACACAGGACGATCCTGATTTCCCAGCAGGTATTGCTCAGGTGGTGGACGATACCCGTTTGGAGCACTCTTATCGGCTAAATATTGAAACTGTTCCCACACTAATCAGGACGAACGGTGGACGGGAGGTCCAACGTACAGTGGGCTGGAATCGGAGCGAGTGGGAGGCGGTAAGCCGGATCGGTGGTCTGGGGATGCATCTTCCCGAAACCCGACCCGGATGCGGTTCCAAAAGTGTTGAACCGGGCGTGGAGGAAGCACTGGCCGTTCGCTGGGGAGAGATGCAACTGACCTCTCGGCAGATTGAGCTTGGCGCTTTAGAAGATGAGGTGGAAGCCTGCTTTGAGCGAGGCTGGTCCGATGGTCTACCGGTGGTACCACCAACGGAGGCCCGTGTGCGACAGATGTTGGCCGGCACCCATCGCGGGCCGGATGAGGTGGTGGGGATTATACCGCCCAATTACAACACCTGTACGGTAGAGAAAGTCGCCGTTAATGCCGTGATGGCCGGGTGTAAGCCGGAGTATTTACCGGTGGTATTAACAGCGGTAGAAGCGGCACTAATGGAAGATTTTGGCATGCACGGCTTGTTGGCCACCACTTTTTTTGCTACACCGATGGTGGTGGTGAACGGCCCCATAGCAGGGCAAATTGGTATGAATTGGGGAGTGAATGCCTTGGGACAGGGGAATCGGGCTAATGCTACTATCGGCCGGACGCTGCAGTTGGTCATTCGCAATGTGGGTGGTGGTGTGCCCGGTGGAGTGGATCGGGGAATGCTCGGGTATCCGGGGAAATATACATTTTGTTTTGCCGAACGAGAGATCGATTCGCAGTGGGAGTCATTGGCCGTCGAGCGGGGGTTTTCCTCGCAGGCCTCAACGGTGAGTTTGTTTGCCGCCAGTGGGGTTCAGCCGGTGATGGACCAAGCCTCCCGGCATCCCGAGTCTCTAACACGATCCTTTGCCGCCTGTTTGAAAGTTGATGGACATCCGAAACATGCCAATGCTCCTACCCCGGTACTGGTCATTTCGCCGGAGCATTCGCGCCGATATGACGAAGCGGGATGGTCCAAGGACCGTTTACAGCAGCGGTTGGCGCAGTTATTGGAAATGCCGGTACAAGAACTGAAAGCGGGTGCGGACGGGATAGTAGAAGGGATTTCGCCCGGCCGGGTTGAAGCCCCCCAAACCCGGCCCAAGTTTAGGTCGGGCGCGCCATATATTATTCGAGCCGGCGGAGAAGCGGGGTTATTTTCCGCTATTATTAGTAGTTGGGGCGGCAGTAAGTCTGTAACCAGGGAGATCATCAAATGAGTGAGAAACGCATATTACTAGATCCTACTTCAGAACAGAAACCGACTGTGCGAAACCGGGTAGAACGCCCTAGTTCACTGCAGGGGTTAACCATTGGGTTGCTGGATATTTCCAAGAATCGGGGCGATGTGTTTTTGGATCAGCTGGAATCCCAGTTATCAGGACGGGGACTGAAGGTCAATCGCTATCGTAAGCCGACCTTTACACGGCCGGCACCGGTGGATTTGCAGCAGAAGATCGTGTCGGAATGCGATCTGATAGTGGAAGGACTAGCTGACTGAGGCTCTTGCACTACGTGCAGTGTGCACGACACAACCAATTTAGAAGCGCGCGGGATTCCGACCGTTTTTGTCGCCTCCGAAGTGTTTCAGCAGGCGGCTCAGGCACAGGCTGGGGCCCTGGGTTTTGACGCAGCCCGGGTTTTTGTTGCCCATCCCATCCAGGATCGCAAGGATGAAGAGATGCGAGCACTGGCAGATGGGGCCATAGAAGCAATTCTACAGCAACTACAGGCCTGACATGTAGGATGGTATAGTCTCCAAAACCAGTAGAAGGGGACACCGTGGAGGAACAGGCCTGTTCCTGCCGTTATACTCCGTTAAAGTTGAAAGACAATGATTTCGAAGTGAGGAAGCAACAAGATATTAACCAGCAAAACCTTAACTATCTAACGAGAGGAGATAATATCATGGAAGTTGCCCTTCATATGTCCCCGGAAGCGGGAGTTACCTCGACACTGATGAAGCAGTGCGGTCTCAAACACGCCGTATCCGGTATCAGTCTACAGCCTATATGGCGAGGAAGAGCAACCGTGGAGCTATTTATCCCTGATGTGGGCTAAAACCAGCTACGAAAAGAATGGGTTTGAGATGTCGGTGATCGAATCCCATGGAGAAAATTAAGCTCGGTTTGGCTGGACGGGAGGAAGAAATCGAAATCGTATGCACGTTTCTGCGCAACATGGGGAAGGCAGGGATCCCCGTCTGGAGCATGTAGATGCCTATCATCGGCGTACTGAGGACATCATACGCCATTCCTTCACGTGGCGGAGCTCAGGTCAGCGGGGTTACGACCATGACCAACTCCGCGATGAACGTTGACCAAATGTCTGGTCGAAGAGGAACAGCAGTGGGAGAACCTCAGATACTTTCTACAGTGGGTGGTACCCGTTGCTGAGGAAGCCGATGTCAAAATGACCATGCACACGGACGATCCGCCCTTATCCTCTATCCGCGGCGTAGTTCGCATCATGAGCAGCATCGACAACTATCAGAGAATAGTCGACCTGGTACCGAGTCCGGCCAACGGCATCGGGCTTTGCCAGGGGAACTTCTCCCTGATGACCGATGAACTACCGGCCGCCATCCGCCAGTTCGGGGAACAGAAGAAGATCTGCTTTGTACACCTGCGCGACGTCAGAGGCACCCTGAGAAGTTCGCCGAAACATTTCACGATGACGGTCAAACCGATCTAGTGGAATGCCTACGTGCCTACCGCGACGTCGGTTATGAAGGCGTCTGTCGCCCAGATCACTACCCAAAAATGGGCGACGACAGCTTCGATAACTCACCCCATATAGCACAGCTATTCGCCGTGGGCTACTTCAAAGGATTACGCGAGGCTGGTTCTCGCAACGCCAGTAAACAGGACGCATTCGTCTCATGTGTCTTCCATCAGACAAAGATGCGAGGAGTCAAAATTGCAAATTACGACTTTTTAAGTTGGGTGGCGTATCCAACGAGAGATTGGCACTGTCTCGTTGTTACAGGTTGCCTTAGGTTTTTCAACTCACCCTAAGCAACTGGTTGCGAGCAACCCATTGATTGTTGGGCGATTTGGTGTGCCTGTACCCATTCCAGATTTTAAAGCCAATTAATGTCAGCAGTCCTTCGGATATCACTTCTCGGGCTTATGGCAAGGTCCCGAGGTAAAAATTCTCCTGTTGTCTAAACTAAAGTGCGCGGAAATAGTCGGCTATACCGATCCGAGAGCGGTTATCGACGTTGGCTTTAGTCAGGTGGCAGGTATGCCATCAAAAATCATCATTGTGCCTGCATCCCCAGGCCGTGGAGAAAAAAGGTATGAACACATCAGCAGTGGCGGAACAGATCCAGACCTTTGTCCAGCACGCACGTGAATTACGTGATAGATTATGGGCAGATCGACACAGGCCCCGTTACCACTTGCTTCCATCAGACGGGTTTTTTAATGATGCCAACGGCACTATTTTCTGGAAAGGCCGATACCACGTTTTCTATCTGGGTCGGATGCCACTGCCAATTCCTGATCAACCAAGCAATATACAGTGGTTGCCCGTCTTTGATCACTCGTCTAGCCATGACCTGGTGCATTGGATTCAGCATCCACCCGCTATCAAACCTGCGGCCGACGGTTCAACGCCTCAAGGCATCTACAGCGGTGACGCCATCGAAAATGCACCAGTACCAACCCTAATTTACCATGTACCCGGTCAGGGCACCTGCATCGCCATTAGCACCGACGATGAGTTAAATCACTGGACTCCGTTGCCTGAAAATCCAGTCATACCGATTCCGAAACAATCGCAGGAGTACACCGTTTTTGATCCCTGCGCCTGGTATGAGGGCGGTGTATATCACGCGCTGATTGGGAACAAAAACAGTCGCCAAGGCTATGAAGGAGACACGACCAGCCTCTTCATTTCAACCGACTTGATCAACTGGCAATACCGAGGTCCATTTTATAAGTCAAACCGCGACTGGACTGACGAAGTTGAGGACTGTGCCTGTCCTGATTTTTTCCCCCTTGGTGATAGACATATGCTGTTAATGCACGGTCATCGTCCCTATGGCATGGCCCATTACTATCTGGGTCACTATCTAGAAGAACAATTTTTGCCCCAGATACACGGGCGAATGAATTGGCCTGGCGGCCAGTTGTCGGCCCCCGAAACGCTGTTGGATGGCAAAGGCCGCCGCATCTTCTTCGGTTGGATTCGTGAAACCAGACCGTGGGAGCAGTTACGGTCGTCTGGTTGGGCCTCCGTGATGACCTTACCACGTGTACTCTCTCTAGCGGAAGATGGCACACTGGGAATCGAACCAGTTCCAGAACTGGAAACTTTGCGCTGGAATCATCGACGTTGGGCAGGAATTCGACTAACATCTGAGATGGTAATCAAAGAGGTTAGCGGAAATTGTTTAGAACTGATAGCTGAATTTGATTCTAGTACAGCAACAACATTCGGCCTCAAGGTACAACGTTCGCCTGACGGCGTAGAAGAGACGGCCGTTTTTTATATGCCAGAAAGTGATAGCCTAATAATTGATTTCTCCAAATCGACTCTGGATAAAACGGTGAAATACCCTCGCTTTACCCCACGTGATGAACCTGAAGGTCTGGACGATGCCGACCGATACGCTAGTACTCAGCAAGCCCCATTCGAATTAGCCGATGGAGAGAGGCTAAAACTCCATATCTTTTTGGATCGTTCTGTATTAGAGATCTTTGCCAACGGAAGACAGTGTATGACCCAACGGATCTACCCAACCCGTGAGGATAGTCTCGGCGTCTCGGTATTTTCCTCTGGGGGCGAGACAACCTTAAAATCTTTGGATGTTTGGGAGATGCGAACTACTAATTCGTGGTAAATCTTACCGTTGTCATTGAAATTCGTCAGATAGCCTTTATCGATGTTACTTTTAACTCCTTTTAGTCCCTCATCACTTCCGACAACCACTTCGTTTCCATCTTCAGCATAGATTAGCCTCACCAAAACGGCCCACATTAGCAACCAAACGCCGACTGAAGTCGGACGCCATCTAATTTTTACCCTCCTGTATACGCTGATCGAATCAAATCAAACCCTGTCTAAAACACTTTCTGCCTGTTGTAAACCTTCAAACCTGTCCTCCTGAAACTTAGTGGACGCATTGTATTTCCTCCGAATGAGTCTCTTCCCAGACTTTTGTCGAGTCTAGTTGACTTCGCCATGTGGCGGACCTTTTAGCATCTCAAATTGTTGCCTCCATTGGGAGTCACAACCGGTTGTGATTCTAGACAAACCGGGGCAAACAAGTTATAATCTTTCAGATACAGATTTGGACTCTACAACTTTTATATATGCCCGGTATTATTCTCACTTGTTTTTCAATGTTCATCTTGTGATCATTTGCCGCTGATAGCTTTTCTGCAACAGAAGAAAGCTCATCAATCTCACAGAGAGGCTATACCTTGAACATCACATTTCAGCCTGACTACCTTCTTTTTGTTCGGTCAAGCCCCCTGCCTCAAAATGGCCTTTGATCATTTTTCTTCATCGTGCTGGAGAACGCGGGAATAATCTGGACTTAGTAAAAAACATGGTATTCCGAAAGTTGTGGGAAAAAATCCTGACTTCCCATTCATTAAAGTATCACCTCAGTGCCCTAAAGATTCATGGTAGTCAAGCCAACTTCGTATGATTAACGGTCTAGTGGATGAGATTATAAAAAAATACGAAGTGGACACGAGCAAGTTTACCTGATGAGGCTGAGTAATAAGTAGCTTTGGGATGTGGTCTCTTGCCAGCATGCATCCTGAACGTTTTGCGGCCATTGCTCGATCTGCGGAGGTGATGGGTCACGCCGAGTGGCACGAGCTCTAAAGAATATTCCTGTTTGGACATTCCACGGGGAAAAGGGTACTGTTGTTCTAGCTGAAAGATCGGAAGAGATAGTGGAAGCGTTGAAAGTAAACGGAGGAAATGTCAAGTTTGCATTCTACCCAGAAGCGGGTCACGATTCCTGGACAAGAACCTACGACAATCCAGAGCTATACGAATGGTTCTTAAAACATTCACGCTGAGACTAACAAACTAAGCCTTAAACTCAATTATAGAAAGAGGTTGGAAGTCTGTTCGCCATAAACAGACTACACAGAACTGTCTCGTTAAGGGAGTAAAATAATGTTGCAAATTAATAAGTTTCACCTCTGGTTGCCAATTACGATATGTATCATTTCAGTGTTTATCAGTTGTCAGAGCAAGGAAACATCAGAAGCCTTGCCAAACGCTTCCATTGAAACTTCAAATGGGAAAAATCCTTCCCAATCCCCAGACAATACTTCTCTGACCTATACTCCTCCTGCCGATTGGTTACAACAAGAACCATCTTCATCTATGCGACACGACCAATATGAATTGCCCGGTCCAGAAGGTAGTGATCCGGCAACACTAGCAATCTTCAAAGGTATCGGAGGTTCTGTTGATAGCAATATCGATCGATGGAAAAAACAGTTCATAGCGCCTCCAAACACTGCAGAATCTAATTGGGCCAAGCAAGAATCCAAGGTTATCAACCAGATACCGGTGCATATCGTTTCTGTCCAGGGAACACATCTCAAATCTAGAATGCCAATGATGATGGACGGACCAAAAATAGAACTCAAAGGCTACGCATTATTGGCAGTTATCGCTGAAACTAACACTGGCCTATGGTTTTTCAAAGTAACTGGACCTCAGAAAACCGTTAAGTTTTGGGAGAAAGATTTCGATACCTTCATCAATACATTTAGACTAAATTGATCAGCCCCAAGGTTTGGCGGCTAAGCCCTTGATGATGGCGGAAGAGATTGGAAGATGTGTCGATATCTATACAAAACCAGCCAACTCTCCCATCTAATCTGATCCTGTTGACTTGTAATTTGCATTGCTATAAAATAGCTGTAAGCAACTAGTCTCTCTTTTTCTCATGTCAGACGTCTTCATCTCCTATTCTCGCTGTGACATAGACTTCGCTCATCATCTCTTTGGTCAGACGAAAGCCCGAACACAAGAGCCTTGGTCTATCAGCAGAATGCACCTATCCTTAATTGCCATGTGTCTATTTCTGGGTTCAGGTCTTGAGTCCATTGCCCAAGGCTCAGGCAACATCAAGCTTCAGAATTACTATCAATACTGGAGCAATAAATATTATAGGCTTCGCCAACAAGTTAACCTCGCAGCATTTGTCGATTACCAAGATAACCGGACAACTTGCCTGGAGGCTCACGGCTATGGGATGCTCATTTACATCTACGCGTTCCGCTTGGATGAAGATACTAACCAGGAAAGATTTTTTGATGCCCNNGACATCTTTCGGAAACAATTTAGTAGCTCAATTGATTCACGCTTGATGTCATGGTATGTGGATGACAAGGTCCGCTAATCCCAAGAAGACCACTTGTGCCACTGGCGGTGATCTTGACACCGTCTAAGCATTACTCCTTGCCTCGCATAAGTGGAAAAGGCCAAAATATATGGCTGAGGCCAAGAAGATATTGAAAAATGAAGGTGGGGAAACTATCAACTTGCTTAATTGATAAAGGAAGACACAACAATATTATGATAACTGACATGGATATCTATCTGTTTGACCTACAAGGATACATACATCTTGAGGAAGCGTTAACTCAAAAAGAAGTGGATGGGCTCAACGCTTGTGTGAACAAGATCCCATCCTTGAGCCCTGGCCAGTGGTATGGTCACATCCATGGTCATACCTATGGAGACAAGGATGGGTTAAACTACCAGCAGATTTACGAAGCTGGAGAACCTTTTGAAGAACTAATTGATCATCCCTCTTGGTTTCATCGAGTTAGATTCTTTATCGGTGGGGAAGGTTCATTCGATGAAATGCACGGACCAATGTTTATTGATGAAAATTTACTCAATTTCCGTCAATCTGGAGAGGGAATCGGATTACATAACGGCGGGAAACTCGGAATCAGCCGATGCCAATTTCGTTATCTTAATGGTAAATTTCACTGCAACCAAATAAATATCTTGATTGCCTTAACAGATATCGGACCAGGCGATGGAGGAACAGTAATTGTTCCTGGTAGCCATAAAAGTAATTTTGACAATCCTGATTTTGGGCAATTTAGCATGGGAGCCAGAGGAAAATGTCCGTCTCTGATGAGAGGAGCTATCGAAATACACCTGCGAGCTGGTGACGCACTACTTTTCGTTGATTGCTGTACTCACGGTTCAGCTAATAGGGTTAACGATGGACAACGTCGTACTGCGGTTTACCGGTATGGTCCATCTTGGGGAAACTTCCGACACGGTTATCAGCCTTCACCTGAACTACTGGATAGATTAACACCAGAACGGCGTCAAATCGTATGGCCACAAACTCTCATACCTAGGACCCCCCAAGTATAAGCGTTTTTGAATTTTAAGCCGACAACAATACAGAATATCATCGCAAGTACCATTAAAGGAGAAACAAGCGTCTATTAGCCGTTGGACAGGAGAGTGCAAATGAAGTCATCATCACTCCTGGATCTGTACACCGATTATCTGGTTAGCTTCTGTCGTCAAACCACGGCCACAAGGTTTCCGCGCCTGACGGAAGGTGCCGTCAGCCAGGGTCAAGTGACACCTTTTCTGGCCTGCCAGCAACAAACCGGAGCCGACCTTTGGGCCAAGGTTATAGTAATTCCCGTTTTAAATTATTCAGGGATGGTTTAAGCATTGTGGATGCAAGGTTTAATTCTTTAGGGTATTACTACTGGTAATGTTAATGGAGATGGAACAATTAACATCTTCGACCTGGTGATTGTTGCAGGATCATTTGGTGAAATTTGTGCTGATATTATGAGTGATATTAATGCAGATGGCTTGGTAAATAAAATATCTTCGATCTGGTGATAGTTGCTGGTAACTTTGGTAAATCTTTAGTATCTGTACCTTCCCTGACGGCTAAGATAGAACTCAGCACAGATTAGAAACATCATATTGCCCACGCGATTGACAAACTAGAGTCTAATCCTAATCGTTCTATGGCAGAAAAAATGGCACTTAACGTTCTAAAGCTAGCCTACCAGAAGGATTACCAACTCGAGCTCAACTCTTAGCCAATTATCCCAATCCATTTAATCCTGAAACTTGGATTCCTTATGATTTGGTCCAGGATACTGAGGTTAGTGTCGTTATCTTATGATGTGGAGGGTAAGCAGCTCAGAACCCTGAATATGGGTTGGTTGATGGCAGGTCGTCATCATCATAACCGCAGTAAATCGATTTACTGGGATGGAGGGCACCGAGATGGGGAGAACTATGGCCGGTAGGGTTTATTTTCATCAAATCANCGTGGCTGGTTTCAGCCAAACTAAGCCTATGGTCACCCCCAAGTAAGGGACTAAGACAAAACCAACTTGATCTGATTAGCAAATAACGTTGCGACACTTCGTATGTTTCTGCAGGTTAACGATGATCGATATAGTGCGAGGGCTGATGGCTTACCTATTTGATCAAAGGATCTCCCCCATCTTTGATCAGGTCGATATACTGACTCTGTCAGGGCCNTGATCCAGTCGTTAGGTCTCAATACTGGTGCAGAAAGGAATCGGTTNCATAGTAAAATAATAGCCGTAAAATTACCGAAAATAGGAATCGTATCATGTATATTCAGGAGCAGGTGCACTATGTCGATTTGGACGACGATATTCTGAGTTTTTTCCGATCNATAAGTGTGAATTTCATTCATCTGGAATTGAGAGACGGAGGTGGTGGGAAGAAAAAACGCACAGGCGCTAATCAGGCACATTTTCCTCTCATGCANCGAATTCAGGCCGGACAGGATTGTACGAACGAACTTGAGCAGGCACGCGAACAAGTCGAGTCACAAGGAATGAAATTGAATAATATTTTTATGCCTTGCTGGGAAGAGATCGCGCTGGGTAAAGAGGATCAGGACGAACAGATCGGTCATTGGTGCCGGATGCTCGAGTCACTGGGAAAAGCGGGTATTCCGTGCCTAGGCTGGAATTTTAAGCCGATGGGCAACTTTCGAACCCGATCGGACATTGGGCGCGGTGGGGCCAGCTATAGTACATTCGATTATGANCGCTTTAACCANAATCGCCCTGAGTCATACGACCCGCCTGTATCGGCNGATGAGATGTGGGCAAATATGGAGANGTTTTTGAAGGCGGTGATTCCGGTGGCTGAGGCGGCTAACGTCCGGATGGCATTACATCCTGACGACCCTCCTATTCCCCAGCCTTTAGCCGGTATCGCCCAAATTTGTTCCACGCTGGACCAGTTTCGTCGTATTTTTTTTCGGATTGCCCCCAGTAACAGCAATAAGATGCTTTTTTGCCAGGGGTGTATGACGGAACTACTTGGGATGGGGGTGTACGATGCCATTACGGAGATGGCCGGCGCAAACAAAATCGAGTGGGTCCATTTTCGCAACGTTAAGGGACAAATTCCCCGGTTTGCCGAAGTCTTTATCGATGAAGGGGAGGTTGACATGCGCAAGGCGATGAAAATTTATCGCGACAATGGCTTTAATGGGCCCTTCATGATGGATCACACACCTGCATTTGCTCACAGCGGCTATACCCAACTACACGGCAAAGCTTTTGCGATCGGGTACATTCGGGCCCTGATACAAGAAGTCTATAGGTGAAAACGGGTGTCTGAACCGCTCAAATCTCAAACTTCCCGGGATGACTGGAACCTTTTTTACCGATTATCTAGAGCAGAAAGAGGCGGCCAATTTCATGATGCGTGGTGATAACATGGTGATAAAAAGTATGACAACCTTCTCTGCGCTGTATAATTTTCATTCAAACCCGCCAGATAACAAATTCTCTTTACTCTAAGATGTCAAACTATTCAATTTCACTAAGCCTGAGACAATTCAAAATTCTGCGATTTATTAACCCGCATTGGTTCGCTTTCAATTTAGCTGAAGGTGTGGCCCTGCACTTAGCTAAATGGTTAGGCTAAAAGTTGAATGGTGTCTCTTATTATGGCGTCTCTTTTTTTCAGTGTCGCTGTACAAACTATTGACTGTGTAAGGGCCGCCATTCTACAGAAAAGTTGCCGCCAGCAACTGCAACAGTCACAACAGGTTGTTTGCCTGATCTTCAAATAGGGAATCAAATGGCCAGAAAACAGGAAGGTTTATGAGCGGTATTATCGGCCATTTGACTTACGCTATTCTCGCACACCAAATAGTTCTGGAACGCGCCCCCCAAATAGCGCGACTGATCAGTGAGCACCAGGACAGCTATCTGGCCGGGGCCTATCTTGGTGCGGATGTGATGACGCTACCTGGGGGGAAATGCCCAGAATGTGGTGGAGAATACGGTTATGGTGGCGATTTTTCTAGAAGTTGCCCGAAGGATCAATGTCCTCTGCATGCATACACTCTGACATTCCATGGTATCACTTATACGCCACAAGAGATCCATCGAATGTTCTATGGGCGATCACATCTTCTTTTTGGTTGGCGTAATGGGCAAGCCAAATTCGGTTTGCAATGGTCACAATTGCCCAGCTATTTTGAGGCAGCGATTACCGATACATTTGCCTTCTATACGCAACCGGAGCGACGGGTAGCATATGTTATGGGCTGGATAAGCCATGTCATTGGTGATGCCCTGATTAAGTCAGTTCAGCCGGGACTGAATCTTTATCTGCTGAACGGAACTTATACCCCACAAAACCGTCCCATACAGGACCTGTTCTCTTTTCATCAATTTGGTAAGGCGGAGTGCCAACTCGACTGGTCGGATCTGATGTTCAACCTGGTTGAAACTCCTGTCGAGTCGGTGCAAGCCCATTTCATGCGTCTGACAGAGCCCCAAGGCCAATTGGCAGAGAAATTTCCTACAGGCTGGTCACCCAAGCATGAACAGCTATTGTATGCGGTGATGAGTGAAAATCGGCGCTATCAAAAGATTCGAAATCCCAGGCTTGTAGAGCAATTGGCACTCGACCAAATGCCGGACGGATTAAACTGTAATGTCCAACTCAGCCAAATCACGGGTGGGTTGTCGTTTGAAGAGATGATGCAACTGGCCGACGCGGCCGGATTTCGTCAGACGCTGGCCCAGATTGGAGAGGCTGTTGCTCAATTTCTAGCCTCCATCAGTTTAAGTGAATAGCCGCTCTGCAGGATTAGAGACTCTTGGCTGGTGGGTGTTAGTTGCAACCCCCAAACTGACATATTGTAATCGATTGACGTTGGGTTAGGATTAGATGAAATTGAATCGGGGCGGAGAGATTAGTGCTCTTCCTCAGGTACCGAGCGGCCACCGCCACCCGGTGTCTCGATCTGAAAGATATCCCCGGCTTGACCGTGAATACTGAACTTGCCTTCCAGATTAATCTCTTGCTCACCACGAATTAGAGTGTTTTTTCCACATTTCCCCGGCCAACCACCACCGAGCCCATAGGGTGGGAGCTTTCGCCGCTCAGACAGCACCGTAACCTGAGCAGGAGACCGCAACCGAAATGAACGGATAATACCATCGCCACCACAGGTTTTACCTTTCCCGCCACTATTCTGACGAATGGCATATTGTTCAATCTGCATGGGGTAAGTCGTCTCGATGGCTTCAATAGGCGTATTCAGGGTATTAGTCATGTGTGTTTGAATGGCTGAGATACCGTCCTGATCCGGCCTTGCTCCCATTCCTCCACCAATGGTTTCATAATAGGCAAAGTCTTGTTGACCGCTACGACCGCCGATGGTCAGGTTATTCATGGTGCCTGAGCTGGCGGCGGGAATCAAGTCAGGGCAAGCGTTCGACAAGGCTCTTAAGACGGCGTCCACGATCCGCTGAGAAGTCTCCACATTTCCACCCGCCACCGCGGCGGGGAATTGGGCATTGACCACTGTATTGGGTGGGGCGATCACCTTGATGGGGCGTAGACAGCCTGAATTAGTCGGAATCTGTTGCCGGACTAAAGACCTAAAAACATAGAAGACGGCCGACAGGGTAATAGCATAAACGGCATTAACACTTCCCTCTACTTGTGGGGCGCTACCGGAGAAGTCAATGATGGCAGAAGCGTCCTCGATGATGACCGTGACGCTGATCGGAACAGCCTGATCGGTAATACCATCGTTATCCAAAAAATCGGTTTCGGCATACCGACCGTTTGGAATCTGTTGTAGGGTTTTGCGTACAATCCGTTCGCTGTAGTCTTGTAAAGCCGACATATATTGGCCAACCTCGGCCACGCCGTATTTCTCCGAAATCTCGATCAACCGCTGTCGTCCAATATGATTAGCGGCGATTTGCGCCTCCAAATCGCCACTTCTCTCTACTGGGGTTCTGACGTTAGCTAAAACTATCGATAAAAGATCGTTATCCATTTCCCCTTGGCGAATTAGTTTGACTGGGGGAATCCGAACACCCTCCTGCACAATATGGGTCGACAGCGGCATTGATCCGGGAGTCATTCCGCCAACATCAGCGTGGTGGGCCCGGTTGGCCACAAAAAACGCCAGCGTCCCTGCGATATAAACGGGTGAAACCAGGGTAAGATCCGGTAGATGGGTGCCGCCAGCGTAAGGGTCGTTCAGCAAAACGGTATCGCCGGCCAACATTTGGATCTGCTGAATAGCGGATTGAACCGAAAGGGGCATCGCCCCCAAATGAACGGGGATGTGAGCGGCTTGAGCAACCATGTTCCCTTGCTGGTCGAAGATCGCGCAGGAGAAATCGCGTCGCTCTTTGATATTGGCTGAGAATGCAGACCTACAGAGAGAAACCCCCATCTCTTCAGCGATAGAGGTCAGCAGGTTACGGTAAAGTTCTAAGCGGATAGGATCAAAATCGAAAGACAATTCGGTTTTCAACTTTGTACGGAGGAAACCGGTGAAGTCGTCCCCTTTTACCGACTGTAGTTAACTGTGGTCTTAGCGCAAATTCCAGATCGAGGCTTTCGCTCAGTTGATGTCTTTGATTAAACAACTTGGCTGAAATTCGGGCATCGACCGCGCTAGCTAGATGGGTGAGGATAACCAGGCCGAGAACACTACGAGCTCGTTCGTAAGTCGAATTGGAGTCTTGGCGAGATTTGAGAGCTATCTCTCTTTGGGGGGAGTCTTCCTCCTCTTTTTTACGGGTTATATCCTTAAACTGCTTCCGATCTTTCCAGTACCATTTGCCGATTCTTGGGTGCGATGGTTCACCATTAGACTCGTTGTAAACATTGTGCCAATTATCGTACATGGTAGCGTGCTCAAAGTCCTCCATGTTCCACTGATCAAATTTGGTTGGTCCTTCGAAAGCGACTCCATCTTTAACCCGGTGCACGTAATCGCTCTCCAGCGATTTCGCTTGTCGGTGAACTACCACATAGCCAACCAACAATGCTACTTCTGCACTCAACCAGGCGTAACCTCGTTTGGATTCAGTATAAATCTGCCCCATACCTGGCAAAATTAGCGATTGCATGAAGGCTCGGTTGGGATCTTTGACCAGACGATGGTCGAGAGAAGGTGAATCAGGCTGTGTTTCCTCAATAGCAGTCGAGGACATCGCGAATTCTTGAAAATTCGCTAGTACCAATGGTGTTCGGAGACGAACTCCGATCTGGTTCAACCTTCGATCAAGCCGGGGGAAGACTCTTTGGTTAGAAGTAGGTTTGAACTCAAAATCTCCTTTAACAGGTTTAACTAACTCAACCGGTTTATCTGCTAGGCTGTTGAAATTCAAAGTCAGTAAGACCAGTAGAAATGATAACTGCTGCATACTGTTGTTACTTTCGCCCCTTCAATCGAAAATTAACCGCAAGGCAAAGACATTCAATCGATTGTTGTTGGGCCCACCGCCAGGCACTTGAGCGAAATCCAGCTGTCCAAAATAGACTCTAGCGCCGAAACCGTAGGTTAGATAGTCGGTTAACTCAGGGAAGATCGGCATCCCCGGATCTTTTTTATAGCCAGCCCTGAGATAGAGAATTTTTCCCAAGGCATACTCCAAACCGATGCTCTTCTGTAGATGTCGCCATTCAAAGGCGTGAATGCCAACCCCTCGCTCAGACATAAGTTGGTCTCGTGTCGTATCGGGGTTATTTTCCAGATAGACCTCTACTCCTTCGTCGTCATCCTCTCTCAATTTGTCGATGGCAGCTGTCAGATCACCCACCAGATTGATACGGTGGTGTTTGACGTCTAGCAGAGAAACCAAAGTGCCAAGTCTCAGCGCTCGTGGGAGTGGATCGCTCTGGTTCTCGTCTTTAAACTTAATGCGGGTTCCCCAGTTTTGCACGGCAACACCCAGACGAACTGGAACAGGTAGTCGTTGTTGTAGATCGTATTGCAGTCCAAAGTCGACGGCGTAGGCGCGGCCACCATATTGAGCCAATCGCTGGCGGATGACTTTACCACTGATTCCCGCCGCCAAATTATCGGTCAGTTGATCAGCGTAAGAGGTTGTCATAACCCAGTTAGTACCGAGATCTTCTTCCCGAATTACTTCGGGTGAATTAGTGGTAATGGCAATTTTCCCTTGTCCCTGAACCTGTAGAGTGGCGGCTACCGTTCCAATATTCTCTAGGTGTGTGGCGCCAGCAAAAAAGGCGTAGTAGAGACCGTCACTAGCTTCGCCAAACAGTTGGCTATAGTCTTTGTAGGACAGGGTGGCCTGTAGGTTGGTGATACCACTCAGACCACTGGGATTCCATAACGGTGCAGTCACATCACCGTTAACAGCAGAAAAGGCATCGCCGAGCGAGGCTGCTCGGGTACCGCCCCCGAGATTGAGAATTTGTGCACCTGTTCTCCCCGCCCCAGCCTGAACCCAATTACTGATTAAAGCTAGAATCAGTACGAGTTTGAGAAGAAAAGAAGGCCGAAAAAAGTCCTTCATTCAGTTATTTGCCTCCTATGGCCGAAATCACGCCAATTTTCACATTGCACAGAACGGTACTTGTCTTGACCTGGTTTACCTTCTATAGCTAACAAAAGAAGATCTCTACCCGATTGAAATCAAAAACACCCGCTCGAGCCACTTCACTTAAAAGGTCGCAGAGCGAGTTGTAAACTGCAAGCGACGCCGCGCAGGCAGGCTGATTAGTCGATTTCGTAGGGATGACCACGTGGGTCGAGTGGGAGTGAAACTTCATTCTTGACGGGTTGTAAAGTCAGAGGTAAAAGACAGTACCGAAAGCATAGCAAAGGCCGCCATCAGAAAGGCCGTGGCTATAAAGATCGCTCGTCGGACAAGTTGAAATCGTATTGTAGAGAAGAGACATTGACCGTAAACACCAACTGTTTCTACCAAATACTACCCTCGCTTGACTTGATCCCGTTGGCTTCTAGCCTGATTCTGCATGATTACCAAATCGACCAACAGCAATTGCAGTGTCAATTCAACCAAAATTCGCTTCGTATCTGTTTGGTCTTTTCTGACAAACTTTAATCTGTTTTAGGTTAAACTCTGCTGAATTTGTCGGTATAAATCGTCATTGTAGCCAACGATCAGGTTTGAGCCAATCCGTAAGGTTGGTGCCCGTAGTGTACTACTCCGGCCCAGAATTGATTTTAATATTTCTTCCTGATCATCCTGTTGTGGGTCGAAAGTTAAAGTTCGTTTTCCCTTAGCCACACGAATTTGGCTAGATTCATTAACCAAAACCTTTACCTGTTCCTTACTTAATTTTTCTTTACTAGCATTTCCATATTCGACAACTTCCGTTGGCCCAAGAACCTCTTGGGCTTTTTTACAGGATGTTCAGCCGGTCCGTCGATAGAACCAATCGACTCTCATTTGTCTTTTCTCCATCAAGATCGTACTAAATTAAACCAGTGCATTACGGTAAGAGTAATCGAGTAATAATTCAAATTCCACCGTCTGCAGCTTTTGCAGAAATTGCGTGCTGTCTTCAGGTAGCCCTTGATCGTTTGACCGATCAGCTGCTTGGCACCAGTCGATAAATACGAACGAATCCCAATCTTCGTTTTTTTCGATGGTTGAAGCAATGTCTGATAAGGCCTCAGACTTAGCACCGCTACCCGCTAGGCAATCAACGGATTTTTGCCTAAGCTCGGGAAAAATTGGGTGATTTCCTACCCGGCCAAACCAATATTTTGAGTTGCTGTAGTCGGGTTCTCGTCGATGCATTATAGCGTGCCAATAGCTACCTGTTTTGGTATGAATCCGCTGAGAAATTTCGTGAGAAACATCCAATGCATCTGTCCAGAGTAGNAGNCCACTCTGGACACACTCACCAAAACCGCTATTGGTGACAGATAGTCCATCAAATAGGTCTCCTAAAGATGCGTTTTGGATCTGATNTNCTAGCTGTTGATCCCAAACTGAATCTGGTACTAGTGGTGCTAGTGGTTCTCTCTCTTNNAATTTTACGATAATGTCTCTGATCCGAGTGTTATATTGTTGACTCATATCTACCNTNAATGGATTTAACNATGTTTTTNAGNTGCCGATCGGCCGAACCAAGATTCTATCAAAGCTTTCAAATAGTGTCAATGCAAATTCTTTAACCTAAAAAACTTTAGGCGTTGATAAAATGGTTGAGCCTACTTCAGGACTGTGATATGATTAAAGGAGACCATTGAATGATTAAGGAGTAAATGTATCATGGCAGAAGAAAACAAGTATAAAGTGGTTGGCACACGTCCAATTCGTCATGACGGTGAAGACAAAGTCACAGGTCGCGCTCTTTACGGTGCAGACTTTACTACAACCGGATTACTGCACGGTAAAGTGTTGAGAAGCCCGTACGCNCATGCTCGAATCAAGTCAATTGATACTAGTCAGGCCGAAGCCCATCCTGGTGTCAAAGCTGTCATCACTGCNGCAGATATGCCGGAGGTGGAAGATGGCATCGTTATTTTGGGGGAGGGTGGTGCTGCTAACTTAAAGTTTTTACAAAACAACATCCTAGCCAGNAATAAAGCCCTATATAAAGGGCACGCTGTGGCAGCGGTAGCGGCCAGTAATCCACACATAGCTGAAGAGGCACTGGCACTCATTAAGGTCGATTATNAAGTGTTGCCACCCGTTATGGACGTGAAAGAGGCTATGGACAGAGAGGCTCCTTTACTGCACGAGGGTCTAAAAACAACCTCGCTGGGCCAAAAATCTGATACACCTAGTAATGTAGCCAAACACCTACAGGAACAAGGGGGNGATATTGANAANGGNTTCGCTGAAGCAGATGAAATCGTTGAGCGAGAATTCAAAACAGCNACTGTTCACCAAGGCTATATTGAACCGCATAATGCCACTGCTCTCTACCGTGCTGATGGGCACTTGACCATTTGGTGCAGCACGCAAGGCGCATTTGAGGTCCGAGATCAAATCGAAAAGATCCTGCTTATGCCTGTGTCCAAGATCAAGGTCGTACCGATGGAGATTGGTGGTGGCTTCGGCGGTAAAATCCCGGTCTATTTGGAACCGTTAGCCGCCTTGCTGTCGAAGAAAACAGGCCAAGCCGTCAAACTGATAATGGATCGCGCTCATGTGTTTGAAGCCACGGGTCCAACCGCCGGTTCCTACATCAAGGTCAAAATTGGTGCCACCAAAGATGGGCTAATCACCGCAGCACAAACCGAACTGATTTATGAGGCAGGTGCGTTCCCCGGCGCTTTAGTCGATTGTGGTATGATATGTATCTTTGCCCCTTATAATATCGAAAACTTCTTGATTGATGGTTATGATGTGGTGATCAACATTCCGAAAACTGCACCGTATCGCGCACCAGGCGCAACTAATGCGGCCATGGCAGAAACAGTGGTAGATGAATTGTGCGAAAAATTGGGTNTTGATCCGCTCGACTTCCGGCTCAAAAATGGAGCTAAAGAAGGTACTCGGCGAGTTGGCGGCCCTCTTTACCCGAAAATCGGTTATTTGGAAACAGTCGAGGTAGCCAAATCACATCAACATTATAGTGCCCCGCTTGAGGGTAATAACCAGGGGCGGGGGGTTGCGTCTGGTTATTGGTTCAACATCGGTCTGAAATCTAGTGTCACGTTGCACGTCAACTCTGATGGCACCGTCAACCTAATTGAGGGATCAACAGATATTGGTGGCACACGGACGTCTATCGCCATGCAAGCGGCAGAAGTGTTGGGGATCCCAGCTGAAGATATTAACCCGGCAGTGGTGGACACGGATTCGGTTGGATACACCGGCGTAACAGGCGGCAGTCGAACAACCTTTGCCACCGGCTATGCTGCTATCGAGGCNGCCAAAGATGTAGTGCAGCAAATGAAAGTCTTTGCTGCTAATTTGTGGGAGGTTGAGTCAGAAGGTGTAACCTTTGAAGATGGCACTTTCAAAAGCCTAAATGGACAAAAACAACAAGCCTCATTCAAAGAGTTGGCTGAAGAGGTTGATAAGCCAATTGTTGGTCGAGGATCAGTAGACCCACCTGCTCCTGGTGGTGCTTTCGCTACGCACATTGTCGATGTCGAGGTTGACACTGATACTGGTAAGGTTGAGATCTTACGCTACACGGCTGTGCAGGATGTCGGNAAAGCTATCCATCCAAGCTACGTCGAAGGTCAGATTCAGGGGGGCGCGGTCCAGGGAATTGGTTGGGCTCTCAACGAAGAGTATATCTACAACGACGAAGGACAAATGTCGAATGCCAGTTTCCTCGATTACCGGATGCCAACTACTTACGATGTCCCGATGATCGAAACGGTGATTGTCGAAGTGCCAAATCCCGGCCATCCTTATGGGGTAAGGGGNGTAGGCGAAGTGCCAATTGTGCCTCCACCGGCTGCTATTGCTAACGCCATTTATCAGGCTATCGGTGTTCGGATGGATGTTCTACCGATGTCTCCAAGCCGAATCTTAGAAGCGAT
This sequence comes from Candidatus Poribacteria bacterium, assembly GCA_002699335.1. The sequence continues at coordinate 29,633 of PACG01000052.1, read as the reverse complement.
GGGCAAGATCTAGATTCCATTTCCTTTCTAAATGTTAGGTTACTGACAATTGCACGCNGGTCTTTAATAAGTGTGTCTTTTCTGGTTCAACGCCCGCTGGGGACTAATGATTGTAGAGATTTTAATACCTACTCATCACTAGTGCCTAGATCTGAATCTAGGCACTAGTGATTCATTAAACTTTACAATGAGGGGAAGCGCGGTCATAATAAGCTCCCCAATCAGCGGTTAGAAAGAAAGATTAAGGCGCGAAAGACAAAACGTTCACTGTCAGTGTTGATTGTCTGGATCTTCTCTTCTATCATTGGCGGTTGGATCGACAATGGTTGACTAAGTTTCTTACACCGCTGATGATAGGGTTTTGCTATGAATGAGCCGAACCAGTCATAAGCGAAGCAACCGTTGGATGTTCAGTCCTAGGATGCAGGCCAATTTTTGACTGGGGTTCCTTGCTCCACTGGCTCAGAAGTTTCCCGAATGTGTCGTTGAGTTGGTTGGGGATCGTCGAGCGGAGCTTATCGGCGTAGCGACCGTGCTGGCAGTACGGGGGGAGATTCCTTTCGCCATCGGAATGGATTTATTTGTAACCATGTGCTGATTTAAGTAGATTCGCACCGACTCGGGATACTATCGGCGGAATGTGAAAGTCATCGTGGTTTTCAGCAGTGATCGTCGGCTCCCAACAATGATGATTCACACGTTGGGTTCGAGCTTGTCGATGTTGCTGGGTGGCTCGATATAAACGTCATAGGCACAGTTGGAAAATTCTTGCNAGATGNGTTTNGCNCACNTCCTTGACCACACGGTTCACAAAATCCCNGNCATAATTGGAAAGCTTCCCNCGACAAACGAGCNGCTTCTCGAAATAATTCCTCATCCGAATAGTATCACTGNTTGTTCTGNTGTTCGGCTGGACGTAGTACTTGCNGACGCACGCCTAGCCGAGGCCCCATATCATCACACCGCATTCATAAACGCCGAGGCGAAAACTAAGAATGCGCTTAGGGAAATTCGGCCGCACNGTTTAGTTNACCTTCGGCAGAGCGATAGACTGGAATCGTCTCGTGTTTGAGTAAGAAAGTCAAAGACTNAANGGAAAAAAGCCAATCGAGCAGGAAGAAATGAATGCTAAATTGGTGCCCGCTGGGTCGCCTAAATTAAACTGGTGTAGTAGGCGTAAGCAATCCAGCAAAAAATCCCAGTAAAGCTTTACTGGGATTTTTTGCTGGGTGGTAAGTACCTAACGACCTTATCGACGNCNTNATCTCGGAGAAATATAAGCTGGNTCTANCTCAGNCGGTATCTGTAGCGTTTTCAAGAGTTTCGATAATGCCAGCTCCAACACCATCACCCCATACGTTAACNGTGGTTCGGAAACGNTCTAGGAGCCAATCAACGGTTAGAATCAAGCCGATCCCTTCAATCGGGAGGTCAACGGCTTTCAGTACGATAACCATAGTGACCAACCCCGCTTGTGGGATACCCGCTGCTCCAATAGCGGCTAGCGTAGCAGTTAGCACGATCACTAACTGTTGAGCAAAACCCAGATTTATGCCATAGACTTGGGCGATGAAAATTGCCCCCACAGCTTCATAAAGCGCCGTTCCGTCCATATTGATGGTGGCTCCGAGTGGCAAAACAAAGCTCGTGGTACGATTGGAAATTTGGTTGTTGTTTTCGAGTGCTTCCATTGATAGTGGCAGCGTCGCCGAGCTTGAAGCCGTCGAGAAGGCGTTTAACAGTGCCGTTACCATACCGGAGAAGAAAGATAATGGGTTTCTCCTACCAAAAACCGAGAGTAAAATCGGCAAAACGATGATGCCGTGTATGCCCAAACCGAGTACGACTGTTAGACTGTACTTGCCCACAGCTGCCAACTCGGGTAAAAAACCATCGAATCCACCTTCAGCCCCAATCTTACCAGCAATCAGCCCAAAAATACCGATAGGGGAGACAATCATAATCCAATGCACGATCTTCATTACACCGTCGTTAAGAGCCGAGATCGTTTTTATGGCAGTAGCTGAATGACCACCCACTACTGTCAGTGCTCCGCCCAATAGCAGTGAGAAAAGGATCAAGGGTAGAATGTCCATCTGGACCATAGCCTTGAAAACGTTGGTTGGAATCATCCCTTGTTTGCCAGTGGTCGGATTTCCTATCACTACTCTAGCCAGTGTATCAGTAATCCCTGTACCTTCCTTTCCCACCACTTTATCGGCTATCGGTAGTTCGATATTGACCCCTGTTCCTGTGGCAGATAAGTCTGGGTCGGCTGATAAAATTTGATCGTTCACCTTTTGGAATGGCATTTCAGATTGACCGACTTGCAGATAAAAGACATTCTCCTGGGCCTGAATATATCGCCAAGATGCTACCGTCGCACTATTGGGACTAATTTGTTGGATTCGGCCTTGCACATTTTGTTTGGGCAGTACCAATAAATACTTGTCCTTAAAGTTTTCGACCTGCTTCTTAGTCCACCTATCGTTGACTAATTTAACTGTATTATCGTCAACGGTGTAAGCATAATCGGGGTGTGTTTCCCCACTCGAAATCCCGACCCCAGGCCGAATAATATTGACCAAAACAACACCCAAAATCACCGATATGGCCGTCGTCGTCATGTAGTAGCCTACAGTTCGACCACCGATACTACCGAGGCTGCGAATGTCACCCAAGCCTGTAATGCCAACGATCATCGATAATATCACCAGTGGTACCACCATCATTTTGAGTGAATTGAGAAAAATATCCCCCAAAATGGTGAATTTGACTGCGAATGTGGGTGCAAAACCACCGATGATGATGCCGACAATAATAGCGACCACAATTCCGATTAAAATACCTGGACCTTCGCCGTGGTTCTGTTCAGACCCGTTTTGATTCATAATGTTAATTTCTCCGTAAGATTCAATTTTTATGCTTGTGTAAGTTATTGTGGTCGGTTCGTAAGTATTATAGCACAGGTTAGATTAGAAGATTGGGAAAAAGCTGAATCAATCCTGATCTAAGAGTCTGTCTAATGTTGGTTACACAAAAACCTGATAACTCAAGCCAGCACATAAACGGATACATCGACTGGGCTTGCGCTTTGATTACGGGTTAGTTACAATTGGTAGTTGTTATATCCCTCAGCCTAATCAAACAGACCTAAAGGAATCATCAAGTGGATTCAATGCTGATTCAATTTCTGCCATTTATCGCTATTTTTGTGATCATGTACCTGCTGATTATTCGCCCGGAAAGCGTTAAACGGAAAAAGCATCAACAGATGTTAAACAACCTTTCCAAAGGTGATGAAGTGGTGACGCAAGGAGGCGTATACGGCAGAGTTGCCGCGGTTAATGAAAAAAGTATCATGCTAGTTATCGCTGAAGGGGTCAAAATAGAGGTTTCCCGTAGTGCGGTCTCTTTCCTGAAAAAGGGAGGGGAACTGATCGAAGGTGAGTGAGGTTTGGGGGTTGGTAGTTCAACTAAGCTATAATTTAAGCCTGAATCAGTGGCTTCATCTTCGTAGTCAGCCACCGCATGGGCCAATCTACTTGTCTCTTGCCAAGCCAGCCTGTTCACCAGACCGAATACTCGATTTTGATGAAGTATCTCGGTAAGTTGGTCCTCAACGCACTCCAGTTTGTTCCATTTTATCCAATCAGTTTCAACTGCTCCTAGCCTCGTTGCCCCCTCTATTTTGCTATTCCTTCTGCTGTACGAGAGTGGCTGTCCATAGGCCATTCGCTGATAAACCTGCTGGAACGCACTGAAGTTTGGCCAATGGCTACTGACATTTCAATTTGAGTCGGTATCTACTCTTAACCAAACGGGCTACCAAGGGCATCAGTTCCTGCATTACAGTACGGATTCGTCTTCTCCCGGTTGGATGACGTGGCGGTGATAGGTGACCCCGTCCACCCATTAATCTGATCCAGCGCAGGATATCGTGGGTCGGCTTAGCCAAATACGCTTCGGTTCTTAATGCATCAGATACGGCTTCGTGTGGGCGGTTGGAGTATGTTTTGTCGGATTCGATGCTAAACGGAAAAAGGGTTGAGGTTTAATATCAGGCGAGCGCAAGCAAATATGGCAAAAGTAATGATTTGGGCGAATTTTTCAGCCGTCAAATCCATTGAGTATAGGTNAGTTCTATCTTGNTCATCGATGATTGGGCAATNCTTTCCTNTNCCAAGGAGGAGGACCGGGGCGGGAGTCAAACTTATCCTGAACACGGTAANGNACCTGATACATTATTGTCTTTATAATAAGTNCGTCCGATTATTGTCCCAGGTTGATACAGACGAGTTCTTCATCGTTTCGAACGAAAATATGTTTGTTGGCAAAGGCTGGGTGTGACCAGCAAACACCGCCTCGCTGATTGAGCTGATCTCGTGTCGGCTGGATAATTTGCGCACGGCTAATCAGGTCTACGCCCTGTGGAGAGAATTTAGCCAGCATCAGTTCCCCTTTTTCGTTAAAGATCCACACCTGATCGCCGTTTTTGACAAAGTGGGCAGTACTCCACCGTTCGATGGGAGCAATGCTTGTATCTTCAAAGACCCGGTCGCCAGTCGCCAGTTCGAGGCAACGAAAGTGGCCATAACTGTCGATACCGTATGCGTGATCGTCGATTAGTAGTGGTGTCGAAATCAGCGAGTGCAAACTGTCAGTTTGATGCTCATCCTTGCCCCTTCGATGCCAGACCTTTTCTGCGCTGAGTTCAGACGGATGCAGACGAATCAGCATCGATCCGTCAAAAAAATTGCTGATCAATAGATACCCCTGATGATAAACAGGCGTGGCAATACCAATTACCATTTGAGAAGGTGGGAAAGGAACTTCCCAGTAGGTCTCCCCGGTTTGTGGAGAGAGTCCGACCACATGATCGCCAGTATAACAGACCAGGACCCGCTGGCCGGCCTGGTCGATCAAGATCGGTGTTGCGTAAGAGGCCGGGTCTGACCTGGCCGTCCATAACTCTTCGCCCGTCTGTCGATGCAGGGCAGCCAGGCAGGCCGTACGACCGCCAACCTGCAGAATAAGACGATGGTCTTCGATCAGCGGAGAGGCAGCAATCCCCCATGTCGGCATCTGGATCTGGTAGATCTGTTTTAGGTCTTTGTGCCACTGGATCTGTCCCGTTCTAGCATCCAGACAGTGGAGGTGGCCCATCGTACCCAAGGCGTATGCCAGTCCTCCTACCACAACAACCGAGGCACGGGGACCAGCCGTATAGCCTACATCCCGATATTCGCAGTCGTAGCTATGTATCCAGACTTGTTGACCTGTTTGAGCATCAAAGCAGAGGATGCGTTCCACCTGTCTGGGTTTGGTTAACCGATCCATGACGTAGACGTGTCCTTCAGCTACCGTTGGACCTGTATATCCGCTGTTGATTGGTGCCTGCCAAACGGGTTGTAACTGTTCTGCTTGAAAATGATCGATGACGCCGGTTTCATTCCAGGTACCGTCTTGATTAGGCCCGCGCCATTTAGGCCAATCGCTGGCGACAACAATGCTGGACAAGAGAAAAATTACAATTAAGAGAATCTTATTGACCATGGTCCCACCGTCGATTGCAACGTTTGATTAGAAATTGATGTTCACCGTAATACCTCTATGTTGATTCCCGTTTTGATGGGAATGGCATGAAGGTTATTGACAGTCAGTATTCGCAACTCTGTTTCACAATTCTTGGACAATTTGATGGTATTCGTTTTCCTGCTATATGGATATAGCAGGAAAACTTTTTTGTTCTTGCTAAAACTTCTCATCCAGCTAATTCTAGAAATTGTTCAAAAGGAATTGGAACTGACAATTCCTTTTGACTTTGCTTCGGTTTTCTACGATTCATCGTTCCTCTCGCAATATTTCTGCTGTTTCAACAAGTACTTGGTAAAATTTCCATATACTATAACATTAAATTTAAAAGTCAAGACAAAAACTGATCTACGAGCCGGATAATCTCAAGCTTCGATCACAGGAACCAAAACGGCCTCACGGAATTGACCTAGATCGTTACCATTGTAGGTGAATTCTACAGGGATAACCAAACGCTGTTTTTTAGGCATTGGCAAATCTGCAGGTAGATCTAGGCTGAATTCCAGTGATCCGTCTGTCTTAGGGGCCAATTCCACTGTTTTCGAACCTACCGACTGAGACCACCATTTTGGCAGTACCGGTCGGCCCGTAGCACGACTAACCGTCTCTGAATGGTTGCTAATGTCGATGCGAAGTGTAAACGATTGACCCGCTACAACTTGCTGTTCGTAAGGATAACAACGGACCCAATGTTGATCCATCCCATAGTTCGGATGATCCCAGGGGAAAAGCTGCCCGAAGAGTTTCTCTCGATGTCGTAGATTTTGTTGCATCAATTGGATTTGTTCGGCGGTAAAATCAAAAGCCAGTGCCACATGACAATTGAAAATGTGGGTCGGTTGGAGATCTGAAATCAATTTCAGGCAGTGCTGGTAGCCGACCTGATCGCCTAACAGATTCCGGTTGCCAGAGCAGTAATCGTCGATGCCCGACATGGTAAAAGAGTCACCGGAAAAAAAGAGACGATGCCCGTGACCTTCAACTAAGAGCCCGCCATGATAGTAGGTCTGTCCTGGAAAGTGGTAGGCCGTTATTCGGAACTCGTTCCAACTCCAGGACTCGCCATCCCCAGTCCGATGGTCGATCTGTACCACCGAAGGCGAAATACATGGCAACCGGAAGGCGGTAGGATTTTCGATTACCTCTGCTACCACTGCATCAGTCCATGTTGGCACTTGAAACTGCTGCTGGAATTCAGGAATCGAATCGACATGATCGTCGTGATAGTGGGTGACCCAAAAACCGGTTACTCGGCTAATTTCACCATCTTGCCGGTACTGTTCAATTTGACTTATGACATGCTCCCCACCACAGTCCATGACAAAGGCTTCGCCGTTATCGGCGATAATCATCCAGGTAGTTCCAAAATGGCGTAAGTAGGCTGGTACATCCAGCCCTGGGCGAATCGGAAGGTGGTGAGAATGTAGGTTGGTTAGNTCCGGAAACTTGTCCGGGAAATANTGACGGAGCGCTGAGATAGCCAAATAGTGGTCGTAGCACTGCTCAATCCGGTCAGACAAGGCCNGAATAGCCTCTGACGGTTGTCGAATNATANCACCGTGTGTCGGAATNAGCAAATCGGGTTGTAGGTCTTCAAGTNGATNCAAACTCTCCATTAAGCGNTGNNNATCGCCCATNAATCCGTGATAATCTGTAGTTCCCTCACCTTTCTGCATAGCGTATAGATTCTGAATCTNTCCCCGATCGTAGATCAGGTCGCCTGAGAAGATGATCCGTTGGTTGCCGGACTCAACTAGATAGGAGAGGCTACCATCCGTGTGACCTGGTGTTTCAATAGCTGTAATTTGCGTTTGACCGAATTGTAGTTGATCACCNGCCCTCAAACCAGCGGTGACAGAAATTGATTCCGACAACAGGAGATGNTGGGGATGATAGTTGTAGAGATGCCATCGGAACTCGGGATCGTTCCAGAACCGTTCTACTTCCTCAAAATAGGGCCGTTCTAGTTCCGGCACATAGAGTTGTGTCTGTTCGGTCGCCAGATCGACTACGCCTGAAGCACTGTCACGGTGGTAGTGGGTCATTAAAATATGACTGATCTCCAGATCGTTAGGTTGTTTGAGTTGNTGCCTNACTTGNCCATCTCCNCAATCAANCAGCAACACGTGTCCCGATNGATCAGGAAATTGGCAAAGTACGCCTACATTGGCACATCCGTGGTGGACGAAAAGTTGATCGGTTAGTTGAACCATTGCCATTTTCACTCCTTAATGGATCGATTATCAATGGGGTTATATTCTGAGAACCGTTCCGGAAATAGTAGTAGATCTTTACGAAGGTTTTCGTTGCAACAAGTACAAGTNATTAGGTTACCATCGACTTTCTAATATCATTCCCACCAAAATGGGAATCCAGACACCNAATTTGGTCATCTGCAAAACTGTAGACTTCCAATCTAGTGTCATGACTATATAGTATTATGAAGTAACTAGACATTGACTTTCTTTATAATTTGTGCCACATTTCATCCCAACACCTATTCTGTTACAAACCGATGTGAGTGTAGGGAGAGGCAGTCNGCTATGGTACACGGTCTGTTCCACAGAGAGCAAGTATCTAAAAACGATCAACGAAATATTGAACTGTGATTAAGATCTCTAAACGTCTGAAGGCCGTTGCCAGCTATTGCCCAGTAGAGGCAAAAGTGGTCGATGTCGGCTCAGGTCACGGTAAACTACCGCTTTACCTGTGCCAAGCAGGTGTTGCTTCACAGGTCATCGCTGTTGAGTTAAACACGAATCCACTCGCCAACATCCGGCGACTTGTTCAGCCTTATGTAGACCAGGTTGAGGTCAGGACCGGGAACGGGTTGCAACCGGTGTGTGCTGAAGAGATGGAGGTCGTCTGCATCGCCGGACTGAGCGCGCTGATAATGACACAGATCTTGGAGACCGCAACTGCCAAGTTGACGATGACAACCCGTTTGATTTTGCAACCAACTCGTTATCCGCAAGTCGTGCGGCAGTGGTTGCTAGATAACGGTTGGGAACTGATAGCAGAACAGATGGTAGAAGAGAAATCGCGTCGTAAGCCAAAAACTCACACCATTTTAGTGGCTGAACAGGGAAAACCGTTTAATCCTTACCAGGTGGATAAGCGGCTGTCCGTGTCTGATCTGATCTATCTGGGTCCCTTTCTGTGGAGGAGCCGATCTGCCCTTTTACGCTACCAGGTAGAAAGAGAAATTGAGCGTTGGCAAAAGTCGTTCCGTCGTTTTACAATTAGTGGTGTGGAGAAAAGCGACAAGAAGAGGGACCAAATCGAAAAACATATCGGTTGGCTTCAATCATTGCTCGATCAGTGGTAGCCTGATTTCCGATAAAAATTGAATTTAAATAGGTCGAATTTGGATTGACAAGATGTAGGTCCAGCTCTGGGAACTGACTATCTGCACTTTCCCCTTTACCTTCATCAAAAATCCATGCTCCGACCAGTCTACTGCTTGTTATCTTGGCCAAAACGGCTTGGCTTAAACATAGGAATAGAGAGAAAAAGAAATCTTTTTTATTGATATATTCCCTTAAAAATTGCCTGATTGTGATCTGGTTAAGTTTATCGGCCATGGAAATGGACCTCTTTTAGAAACAATTAAGTCGTAGATCCAGTCAATAGATTGCCTGAAAGAGATTTTTCTTCTGGNAGNCCTTGTATTCTCTACGGTCTCNCCACTGAAAATGCCAAATCTACCTCAAAAAAATCAAGCCAAAATCTATATAGCTATCCNGAAAAAGGTTCCTTTAANGCTCGAGTGATGGCACCTTGGATATTTTGGCTCTTTCTTCTTTTTGATATCATCCAACCGGAACAAGAACCGGATTCCAACCATTAGAAGCCAAATCAGTTGTATAGTCAAGACGGTAACTGTCTAGGTGAATACCACAGCCTGTGGCAAAAATCTGGATACGCATCGATACTCTCTAACCATGTTAGCCCTTGTCGATTAACAGGCCTCCACGCTCTCTGACGGCAATCAAGTGACCATCGACAGTGACGTGAATTGTTATGTGCCGATGNGTTACCGGTATCCAGCCTCCATTCAACAACCCATTTTTCATCACTATTTAGCCTGTAAATACCTCCGTTGGTTGAGATGCCATTGGGGTCTCGAATGAACTGTAGTAGGATCGTACTAAGTTTCCGAGATTCTTCTCAGTCATTCGATTTTTCAGCTCCTGGTACATCGCGGTCCGGTAGGGTATAGCTCATCCAGCGTGTCAGGTTCCGCTGGGCAGGGGTAAAGCGTTGGCGAATCGATGGNGGCATCCAGTAATGTCGAGCGTTGTGGTGGTCCCACATTGGGCTGGCCCGTTGNAGGTGAAGGTGGTTGTACTGTAGTGTGGTGCGCCGTCGGCTAGTAGTTTTGGCGGCCCCGGCGTGGCTGAGCGCTTCGGTAAACAACATCACGTCGCCAGGCTCACCGGTGATTTCGATGGCGCCAGGCGTGTCGAGACCCGCNCTGCCCCAGNGCTTCCCATCGAGTTGCAGATTCTTCTTGTGCGACCCCGGAATGACGGTGAAGCAACCGTCGCCTGGGTGGTTGGGCGTGAGCATGGTGACGACGTTAAGCATCGGTGAACGGATTACACCGTTACGCACAGTGTATTCCTCGGTGGGTAGTCCGTGGTGCCAGCCTGTCGCTCCGCGCCCTTCATATTTAGAGATGGACCAGGTATTGACCAGCTGCGGCTCGCCCATGAACTCTTGTAGATAGGGCAAGATTGCGGGGTGAGCAATTAACAGGTCAAAAATGGGGTCGAGCCTCGGCAGACCGTTGAGTCTGATCTGACAATCAACATTGGTGTCTTTGGTGAAGTGCTGGCCGTTGACAACGGGGAGGCCTTGTGCCCAGCNTTCGTCATGGTCTTTAGCCTCATTTTCTATGATGGCCGAGTCGAGGGCGTCGATGAGGCTATGGTCTATGACCCCACGTAGGATTAGAAAGCCCTGGATATCGAAGAGAAAGCNCTCTGCNGCGGTAACTTCGTGCATTTTGAGACTCCTGTTTCAGGTACGATCNGTNCGATCTATAAGAAANCTAGTGTTGANGANCCAGCAGGCATACGCCTTATCTCGGTATCATTTTCCTACCAGGTGATTTGCTTCGGTTTGATTAAGTTCCGGTCTTTAACAATTACCAACTTAACTCCTTTAAACTTATCCGTACTTTCCATCACTATTTCTTTTTCATCTTCAGCATAGGCTGAAATAGTCCACAGTACTGGTAAAACAATACACGCTTTCCGCATCTAGACCTGTTTCAGTAAATGTAACTTGGCTATAAAAGCCGTAGCTATTCAATTAGCGGTTAGGTNTAACCTANGATTATGANCATCTCTTTGTTCGGGGGATNGTCGAGTTGTCCTTTTTCATTCNCTAAACACAATTCAAAACTCAATNACAGCAGAAACTCTCTTTNCCTGAGTCAATNGCTAGAAAATATCTATTCGCACACGGATTNGAAATCCTTTTAGTTGACCTTCTNTAAAACACTTTCCTGNCCGNAGGTCACGGAAGGCNTTCNNNGTATAGAGCNNTCCAACGACCAAAAAGANCAGNTGGCGANGAAGACGAACGCGCCCATCAGATAAGNTGCCGNGGACCATAGAAGNCCAGGGGATCAGNTCGGCTACNGCANTTAANTGTGCTTCGACTTTCAAATTCATAGCGTAGTTNCCTTTGTCGCNGGTGCGNCAAGANCGTTGGGTTTCATAGTGGTATCGGGTTCNATCAATTCCTTATATNGGNGGCTACCCGGTGTNCGGNCGCTGCGGGTAAGANGGCCAGNNNGTGGTNATTCAGACAGCTCAACTCGTTCTCTTTTTAATTAGCGTTATTCCAATGNGATGAGAGCTAACCACTGACAACGCTTTGGGCCCTCGCGGTGCATTTACAATTTGCCAACCACGCTATGATAATTCTGTGCTCATGCTACCTCACCACTGTCATATGATGAAAGGATACGACGATAAACACATGCCGAAACAGGGGTGCCAAGTCCTAACTTGAATGCAATCTTGTTGGGATGATGTGGGATCCACATTCTACCATACTTATTAGCAATTCAGCCTAATATATGTTTTTGTCTTTTACTTTTTTGGAGTTACCTGGCAAGATTTGATATATTATTACCAATAAGCCCCTTTAGATGTCCTAATCCTTACATTTCAGTCTTTGAATATCTAAAAAATGCAAACCTATACTGATTTATCAGAAGCATTAAAAGAACAGGACAAAGTTCAAATTCTTGATTTAAGTAATCAAGNATTGNCTGAAATTCCCCNTGAGATCGGANATTTAATCAATCTCACCNCCTTAAATNTCAAGGATAATAGTTTGACTAGAAGTCATTTCATANGTNCCTCATCGCNACGANGAGACCGNCCACATGAAAAAANGCGCGATNCATGGTCAACTGTCGATCCCNTCGCNTGGCNATGCGGNCNAAGCTNNTCCGCCAANCGATGGTGNGCTCTATTTTCCNTCCTTTTCGCTAGCTTCTCGGGGGCGACCATCTTGTGCTTGGCTCTTCTGTCTATTTTTTCGATGCGTTGCCATCAGCTCAATGTGTTGATCGGCCCATCATTCAGGTCAGGACTGACTGTCATTGGCTTTGTCAACAATCAAAAGCTGGATCGACGCCTTTGGCTCCAGTCAAGCCAATGTGGCCTCGACCAAGGTCACTGCCGCCGGTGAGGCCGAACAAAGGTAGCCTCCGAGAGGAATAACCTAGCCGTCTGCCACCACCATCAGCTTCGTACCCTGGCCGCCTTTGGTTTTTCCGGCCGCAGTCCCCCTTTTGTGGCCGCAGCGAAGCTACCGTCGATTAACCCTTGTTAATCTAGAAGATCGATCAACGTGCGCTACACCCGTAACCAGGTCCCGTCTTCTTCCCAACGACGTCATCGAGGCCCACACGTTGACTAGGGGGTATCTGTCCGGTAAATCTGGCCAACCGGCACGGAACGTAAGGGCCAAAGAATGCCCTCAAACAGCTGGCGATTGGAGCGCCAGGAAGGAGCATGATTCATCAATTCTGGCAGGAGAAGAGTGATGGTGTCCCATTGTTCCTGGCTTAATACTTCCGATCGATGACTCATAGCTCTAAACCTCCTGTGAGCCATAAAATACATCGTATTGGTCAACCTGACCTTATGAAATGACTTCTAGAAGAAGTTCGACTACTTTGGTGTGCCCTTCACGAACCGCATTAGCCAGTGGTGTGTCTCCATCCAACCTTTTCCATTCACGTCTGCTCCATCAGCCAATAACGATTTAATTTTTTCGATGTCTCCAATAAATGCAGCCTCATACAAGCCATTGAGGTCGGACTCCATCCCAACACCAATATCAAAAACCAAACAAATAATCTCATTTTTTCTCTATTATTTATGTGGACTGAAAAGCCCAAGTTTTACTCACCGACAATGGTAAAGGACACTCCTTCGTCGCTCTTCGGAGGGTTGAAAAAGTCACGGAACGCCACGTGCAAAAGGATAGTTAAATCGCCCCACTCACCCATTTGCATCTACTTAAGCAGAGGGGAAAGTATTGCTATGAGAGTAGTCATAACCATCACCGTGATATTCTCTATCGGTTCCAAACATTGACGACTTTGGTTTGTCACTGTAATAATGTATAAACCTGTGGGTACAGTTTCTCCATTGTTATTTTTCCCGTTCCAAGTTAGAGCTTGTTGCCCTTTCCCATAACTTCGTTTGTTTTCAGCTTAACTAATATCGGCCTGCCACATCGTAGATTTTGACCGTAACCTGAGATAATTGTAGCAACTTAAAGAAAATATTGGTGTAGGAATGTGTCAATCCCCTTTTAGTGGAGAAAACACGAGGTTGGCACAATAAAGAATTCTAATTAGCTTAGGATCATGTGATTTACTGGCTAATGGCATCTCCACCACTGTAAACATACCAGTGTCAAAGTAACCAATCAGCAGTGGGTGGAATATCCTGCCAATTGGCCCAGGCTTCACGATCACGGGCGGTTAGTTGGTCAAACAGGTGACGAACAAAGTCGATATCACGACGAGAATAGATAAATACGTCTGACATGAGAAGTGAAGCAGGGAGTTTACATAGAGCCATTAGGGTAAAGTGGCAGTTTAGGCACTAATGTTGTCGGATTACTCATATGACAAAGCGTTTGAAAGACTTAAGGTCTGGTGGCAAGAAATTGTACTCTGTACCACGAGAACAGGTGCCTTGCCGTGTTTGTCGTTACCAATGGATGCCGGGGCAAGCTTCCTCTACGTTTGTCACGCCAAGAATGGGGGCAGGTTTGACGCTGGTTTCCGGCCGGGCTTACCAGCTGTCGCCATCGTCCAGGAAACAAGGATTGAACCCAAGCCAGTCTTGCCCGCCTTAACCCTATCTTCGTCTGGTTTTCCAGATAGATAGACCCCATTTTTTTCCGCCACCGTTGAAAGAGATGAAACTTATTTAGGCCGACAATGGAAGAACAAGAGACACCGCCTAAAAGCTGGTGCAACCAAACTTGGTAGAGGAACTTGCCAGAGGCCAGTCTGCGGCATTCTCTGCCCTGGCCGAAAGGGGTGGGCCCAAGTGGTTCCGGATGTAGAAGCCAAGACATTGTTCCCCTGGATCTGTTGACGGCTAGAAGTTGGCAGTAGCGTCTGTTCCGATCCTGGGACGAGTGACACTGGCGGCATTGCCGCTAAAGGCTAGGTTCATGGCCGGGTAAAACACCATGTGGCAGAGTACAGGGACAGCAGAGGGAAGCAAATTAATGGCCTGGCAGGTTTCGGGGCTATTTGAACCGGCGACGGGCGGCCAAAGGAGGAATAGGCCAAGAGAGATTGCCCCTGGACCTGGCTGAATATGTCGGGTGCGATAATCATAGGAATGAGACTATTGAAACGTAGAAAAAACTGATGATGAAACAATTGGAGAAGCTACGCATTTAGTGGCGGCTTTGGGACTTTACCCTTTTATTTTGTCCGGGGAAAATAGTCCTCTATACTTGCATGTGTTTATCCTTAATTGTGGGAACTGAACCGATTTACGGCATGGTGGGCCGCATCTTTTATGATCCATCAGTTCGCGGTCGCGCATCCAACCAGAGTTGAAATTACCACCTGGTATCGATCAGTATTTCAAAGCCCAGTGTCTGGACGAAAAGCAGGGAAACGACAATATAGAATAGCCAATCATTCTGTTGTCGTTCGACATAGGTTACCAAGTTTTTGGCGGCTGGTATCAGGACAAAGGGTACCATAAAGAGCCAGATCCGTTCAGTTTCTGTCATGTATAAGGTGGAGAAAGCTATCGGTATCAGCACAACAATGTAGGCCGGCAGGAAAATCGAGCACTCTTGTCCGGTCAGTAGCTGGTGAATTTCCTTGCTCAGTTGGCGGAGGAAAAACACGATTGTTGGTACACCAATCATGGTTAAAAAACCGAACAGATTGGTTCCGCTGACCAGAAAATAGCGCGGCAGTGTTTCGTAACCAGTGCCAATACCGCTCCGATCCACCTCCATAGCCGCCATCAGATTCGCCAGCAGATTATAGCCTGTCAGAACATACACGATGAGATAGACTAAGCAAAAGGTAGTACCCGAAACGGTCAAAGCCACCAGATGGTTGGCAAATTCCTGCCGTTTCCAGAAATAGGCGGCCACAGCCAGTGCAATGAAATAGAGGCCCAAAAAGGTGGTGGCGAAGGTAAAGAACATCGAAATGGCCAGTGATAAACCAGTGAGAATTGCCCCGGTGGTTGTTTGCCTGACCGGGTCGCAGATTAAATAGAGGCTAAGGACTAGGAATAGGGCGAAAAAAGCATCCATGCAGATAGCAGTATAGAGTACAGCATTTGGTGTGACCAAATACAGGAACAGCACATAAACGGCAGTTCGTCGATCATGTAATTTAGTGGTCAATCGATAGATGGGTATCAATACCAATGGCGCGGAGAGGATAATCAGCCACGCCTTAACCATATAGTTGTAAACAAACAATCGGGTTACCAACCAGAGCGTCAACACGGCCCCGGGCGGGTGAGTTCCCGCGTGACGAGTTAATGTTGTGGTCCTGTCAGCATAATGCTGCAGAATATCGCCGATACTGGCAAATTTTGGTACATCATCAATGTACTCCTTGATGCCGATGGGTAGGAAACTCCCATTGATTAAGGTCACACTAACGTCAATCACTATCTTCAACCCGATAAAAGTGATAATCAAAACGGGTAGAGGAATCGGCTCTTTAGCTTTTAATACGGACCGCACTGAGACCAGGTAGAGCCCGAAGCCAGCAATTGGTAAGACCAACCAACGATTGAAGCTAACATCCGGCCGTTTGTATAGAGGGATTGTTTCGATACTGATGTGAAGGGTCAGGTTATAGTGTTGGACAAGAAACACTGCCACGACATGAAAACACCACATAATACTGGCTACTAGCAGAAACTGGAACCAAATCGACTTTAAACCCTTCGGTGACAGCAATCCGATGTAAACAGATTTCATACCCATCCCTACTCAGATGGAAGTTAATGAAGTAACCTTCTGATATTTGCCCAGCGGACAGGTAACTTCAAGGTTGCTTCGACCCTCAAGCCTATCTTAGATTGATAGTTGCGTTTGACTTCCGCTGCATTCAAGGGGCGGTTGTAGATCCGAATTTCGTCAGCGTTCCGGGAAAAGGCCTGGCCAACTTACCGCGGCTATTTCCTCTACCCACAAAGACGGGTTCCTTGAAATTGATGAACTTGCTCGGTTCCTTTTTCTGTCCTATTTTTACTCCGCTGGCTTGACCGTCAATGTAAATCTGAACTTGTTTTTTTCAGACTGTGTCAACCACCCAAGCCACGTAGGACCATTTCGATCGCCCAGCCCATGTTGCATCCTTCATCCAGAACCTTAAACAAAGTCATCCACTCTTTGTTAAAATCGGTTTTCATTCAAGCTTCAAAGGTAGACGATCCCAGTTTACTACCGAAGTCGCCCAAGTTGGTAATATTCACAGAGTCGTCTTTCCCATCGAACTGCAAACCTTCCCTGGCCCAACCAGCTACGATTTTAGGTTCTCCGACAATGGTCCCTTTGCGTTTTCCCCATACATCTTTGTTTGCTTCCCATTGATAGTGTCCTTGTCGAACGACCAGTAGTGAACCAATCCATCAGTGACAATAGCCGTACCGTCGGTACCTAACCCACAAACGGTCAACAAAAACAGACTAAGAACCAAACTGCTGACCATGTGATTCTGTATACTTATTCTTTTATCCGTTAATCTCATCATACAAAAACTCCCTATAAAAAGAACTTATCTGCCTTTCGGTTTTATACCATATAACTAACGCAGGTTAAAATAATCTATTTAAACAGTTCATCTATAGAGCCGTCTAACTTGCTTCTTAGCTCCTTTTTTTCAGCCTATTGGTTGCTCAATATGATTTAAATCAGGCGAATCAGGCGGCAAACATTCAATCATATGACCCACTTCTATCATAAGCCTTTGAGCGTCTTCAGGCTGATGAAAAGCCGTCTTATCCATGACAATCATACTTTTGGCCGGGATATTCGGCCGCAATCTATCCTTTAGCCACGCATGAAAAAATATCAGAATCAATCTTACACCTATAATAGCGTCACGGCAATTAATGCTTTACCCTGCAATGCTGGAGAGTGTTTACAGTTAGATAGATTCATGTTAAGACATAGTTTTAACCCTAATTTTGGTGCTGATTCATCAGCCAATGTCAGAATTGCAGCCGCACCCAATCCGTTAAAAATGGCATTCTAGGCGGAAAGCAAGATTATAAATGCCAGTCAGGCCCTAACAATTTTGTGATTGGTGATCAACCCAGCTAAAGCCAAACGCAAGTGTCTTGTTAGATGCACTTGGTAAAGCCAGCTTTCGTTTTTTAGCCCAACTGTTTGATGTTTCAGCAACAATTACCTATAACTGGTTGCGTCCGGCCACGGAATCGTTGGGCCAACCAGTGAGAGAGGAAAAGATTAAAGAAATTGAGATTGACCAGAGGTGGCATTTTTTGAGGTCAAAAAAACAAGAGATGGATCCTCCAAGCCTTGGAGCGTCGTACAGGGCGAACTATGGCCTGGGTTGTGTGTGGGCAGTCGTGATGCGGCCACGGCAGGAAAATTGTACCACAAGCTATCACCGCTGAAAGAGGGCGTCTTTGATACGGATGATTGGAAGGGTTACAGTAAGGTTTGGCCAACAGAACAGCACGGAATAGGGAAAAAAACACAATTTGCCTGGAACAATAGCAGACACTACCTTGGGAAAATGGCTGGCAGAAGCAAAATAGGCAGTAGATCTGAAGAAATGATTTCTCTATCGAAGGCTCGGTGGCAAGCACTGATACAGGCGGAAATCTTTCAAGATCATCAAACAAAATTATATCTATAAGTGAACACTCTCGAATATAAAACAGTATCAACTAGGTGCCAAGGACTATTATTATCTGTTTTGCCTATTCGTTTAGCTCTTAGTACCACCTCGCCTGGGTGCATTAGGCGGAGCCAAATAGATCTCGGCTAGAAGTTGCGTGGCAGCGACTTGATAGTTGGCCAATTTTTGACCCTCATCTAAGCGGATCTTAGTTGTGGCCGTCTGCTCAGATCTCAACAATTCAATAACGACATCTTCAACGGCATCTATTCTGTTTTTAACTACGCATAAAGTATAGTATCGTTGTTGTTAGCTAAACGGGGCCAGGCTGATAAATGCTCCTTTGACCTGGCTCGGTCTGGCAGACGCATCCTACCTCAGCTGGCCTCTTCTGACCGGCTAACCGCCCGTTGCACGTACCAGTTGAATCTAAGGACGATAAAAAGAGATAATTTCAAACACAATTACCTATGTGCATCAATTATGTCCCCAGCTTGATCGGGGAAAGGAGTCCCAAATGCCCCAACACCAGGTCCAGTGGGAACGCATGTTCCCCGATGAATTAGAGGCCGCTTTCCAAACGTGCCCCATCGTCTACCTGCCTTACGGATTATGCGAACCTCACGGCTGGCACAACGCAGTCGGAATGGATGCTATCCGAGCCCATCAATGCTCATGCCAGGCCGCCCAGGTACACGGAGGAATTGTCGCCCCTCCATTCTACTGGCATTGTCACGACACAGGTGGATATAGCGCTTGGGCACACAAGAGAGCTGGTCAGGTACGTCCTTGGCTAACTCCGATTCCACCCTGGATGTTCCTGAAAAACATCTGTTACCACATCCGTGCTGTCGATACCCTCGGTTTCCACGGTGCGATCCTATTCTCCGGCCATTCAGGACCCCATCGCTTAGATGTCCCCATCGTTTTAGATGTCATGCAGGCACACGTCGGCGTTCGGCTCTACTCAACTATGAGCGTTAGCACAGACATCTCCCGCTTTAATGATAATAAAGGACAGGGAGGGCACGCCGGCCGAGGGGAAACCTCAGTGCTGTGGGCAGTCGCACCCGATTGTGTGGATATGTCCCGAATGCCGGAAAAGGACGACGATGATCGCTCCCCGCATTTTGCAATGGGTGACTACAACGAATTATCCAGCCGCCGTGCAGGTGAAATGATGGTGGCGGATATTGTCGCGCTTTTCGGTGAGAAGAGCAGAGAGTTGTTGGCGGTCTATCAAGCCGAGGTAGCCGATCACACCCCCTTGACATACGACGACGTAGAAGCGATCTGGCAAGAGGAGATTCGTCCGAGATTGAAGGATTTTGCATCCATGCAAAATGGTGATGAAGGCCCACCTGAAGATTCGAGGTGGTACGCCAATTGGCGCATCCCTGAGGACAAAATTCTTTAGTAGCAGTAAATGGATGCGCCGGTTCTCACTGTTACCATAGAGTAAGTGGAAATGCGCATTGCGATTCGAGTACTGGAGTCGTAGTGCCTTGCCATTAGAAGTCGGCTCAATCAAGGGGAACGGGCTAACACCCCCTCTCCCTAGGTAAATTTCTCCGGCGAAGGTTGTAAGCTGGACGTCGGAGAACGCGCAGCCGCAGTTGTCGTTCCACTGGAGATTTCACAAAAAGGTTTAAGAGGTGGAATACTCCGTTTAATCGAGCATCAGATCAGATCAAGGAAAACCCGGAGAGAGATGGCAGCAATCGTTCTATTGAATACGCTTTTCGGTATGGACTCTGTATTGGTATCCCAATGGTATGTTGCTCCTGAAGGAAAGTCCACTAACAAGGGAACCGAAGGATCGCCGTGGGATATTGTATCGACCTTAGATGGAAAACAGAACGTGCGACTGGGGGACATGGTTTACCTACTTCTTGGCATATATAAGCGGCGACCTGAGGAACTATTTGATGTTCGTCTAGTGGGACGGAGAACCAGCTGATACAACTCCGTCCTGTTCCTGCTGGCCGTGCAACGATTGACGAGGGTTGTCAATCTAGGAGCCCTCGGCACACATTTGGCTCAGGGACATTGAAATTATGGTTTCTGAACCCGCACCAGAGAACCCCGTTGAGCCAGGCTCCCACCCGAGCAGTTTCACCCGTCCCTGGGGCGGACTTAACATGCATGGCGGGAAGAATTGCAAGTATATCAACCTGTGATCCACGACGGCTGTCAGGGGATTAGTTGCTGGAGCGGGGAGCAGAACTGCGCGATCTACGGCTGCATTATTTATGATAACGGATAGTTGGGAACGGATCGCGGACACGATCACTGCATCTATACCCAGAATCAGGAGAGAACGAAAACCATTCGCCACTGCATTATAACCTGCAAGTATAAGGGCACCACCTATACAATGCACGCCTATGGTTCGAGTCGCGCTTACGTGGATAACTATCTCATCGAGGAGGGCCTATCGACTTGGGCGTTTCCTTGTCGGTGGTAGTCGTCCTAGCTACAACATTCGGGTCCTTTGGCAACGTTCTTCAATATATTGACCTGCAAATCGGTTATGGCGCGCCTTATAACCAAGACTGCACGATCCTTGATAACCTAATTGTCAACGGAACGTTGTCGATCAACCGGTACAACAAGGTGGTGAAGGATAACAACTCTATCCTGTCATTGCCAAAAGACCCTCTCCGGAGGACAGTAGCACGCTGGTTCCTAAATAAGTACGATCCCAAACGCGCATACCTAGCTGTCTTCAACTGGAACAACCAGGAGACTGTGGACATTGAGGCTAAACCTTTCTTGAAAAAAGGAGACGTTTTTCGTCTTCTGGATCCCAAGGCGATCTATGGCGAAGCACGTCATCAGGAGACATGTAAAGCCAACCGCATTATCATTCCGGTGAAGGGAACGTTTGCTATTTTCGTCGTCTTAAAGGATCCTTCGTTGTAAGGCCGGCTTCTGTTTACGGCGATCGTGTACGGATAAGAGCAAGGGGATCAGGCAAGGCGATATTTGTCGATGGCATCCATATCGATTTCAACACCGAATCCCGGTTTTTCAGGTGCCCCGGCCATCCCTTCAGCAATTTGCAATGGATCGGTCAGAAGCGAGTGTTCCAGTAGTTTGAAAAGTGAGACGTGATCCCGCGAAGCGTTGGGGACTGCCGCGGCCAAATGCACCATGAAGACGGCCGATATTCCCGTAAACCCCACCTGCATCCAAAACGGCTTATTGGCTGCCGAGATAATGTTGGCACACTGCATAATCCTGGAGCCCCCCCTTCTAAAACGTAATAGTCGTAGGCCTTTGACGACAACGAAATTGTCGGAGGGGGCGATCCAAAATGGATACCCTCGGGTATCCTTCAACTGACGGTAACCCTCGACATTTTCCTGATCGATCGGTGATTCCAGGCATTTCACCTGTGGGTAGGCCTGCAGTTGCCTGCCAATTTCAATTGCTCAGGCAGGCGTTCCAAAAGTGCAGTTAGCATCAATTGTGATCTCATAGTCTTCAGGACACACTTCGCATATGCAAGCAACCTGATCGACGACATTCGTGTGTGCCCTTCTTTTGAATTTGTGTGCTTTAAACCCACTCTCAACCGCTATCTCCGTTTCACGCTGCAGAATCTGCGGTGGAAAAGAGCGTGACCAGTAGGCGATAGGCACCTCAGATTGTGATGGACCCAGCATCCGCGCAATTGGCAATCCGACGGCCTGTCCCATTAAATCGTAAAAAGCGATTTGAAGGGGCCCAACCCGGTCATCCATCACAAACTCGAAGGGGCTTTTTCCCAGGTAGATATCTAATTGTGAATCAGGGATATCAGCGCCTTCACCGATACCGATCAACCCGTCGTCAGTCCATACCCGGTAAATGGATGTCTGGACAGTGGGTGGGGTAGACGTTCACGACTGNTCTAGGTACGTACTCTGGTCTACGTGAAAGTCGTCATCTGTCGCCCGATTGCCAAAATTACAAGCCTTTTGGAGATGTTGACGAACGTGTTCCNGATAGGGAATCTCCACATTGATCCGTTCAATCTGAGTAATTCTCATCTTTTTCCCTTAGCCGTGGAATTTCTCACCACTACCTGACAATGATATCCAATTGATAGCATAACCCATTTTGTCAACGTGTCTCAGACACCNTGACATGCTATTGTTGATGCTTAAGTTTACCTCATGTTGTCGTGAGTTTCTCCCTGGCATCGACAGCTTTGGCTTGGTTGGGAATCCCGGTGAAAGAGGTATAGTCGATTTCCGCCTCAATACCTGCGGCAGTGCCTGGACCGATTCGAAAACCGCCGACTGACTGTCCGTTTATTCCAATCGCCTCGTTCCAGTGTCACCTCAATATCCTCAAAATCCTTTTTGGCGTTTACCTCGAAATTCTGGCGTTGTAATTCCGCCCACTTTCCGTCCTTTTGGGTGATGTAGTGATCTGCCATCTGTTGGACTCATGACGCGAACACCGATGTAGAGGGTATCAAACTCCTTCCCGTTAAACGGCTCATAGGTTCTGACGTTCCATCCGCCGCCTGGAAACATATACGGATCACCGCCCAACGACTCGGTTTTCAAGACCGATCTAATTTTACCCGATCCATCTTTNACCGTATCGAGTTTGAGTGGTTTTAACTGATTGACGTTAACCCATTTTTTAAGTTCATCCTTGGCTTCTTTGTCGTCGAAAGTCCATTGCGGGGGATCGACTTTCGCGGCAGTGGTACTGGTGTTCAACACCATTGAAAATAGAAAGAAAGTGGTTAACATAGAGGTAGATAACATGGAAATGTGACGCATGTTTGTTCCTCCTGAGGCAACTATTATTTACCTTTTGTACTCTGTTGTCTTTCGCGATGCGCAATTTTACTACATATAGGATCTGTCTTCCAATCTCCTCGTTGCATCCGGTGTGAGATGGACGTAGGCGGGCCGGAGNGTTGGCCAAAACGGTCAGTGCCTTTCACCAGCTTTCTGAGAGAAAGGTCAAATACTGACATCCAAGTTCTGTACTGATCTGACGATAGGCTTCGGTAATCCAACCATTCCGATGGGTCTGATGTTGCCACCTCTCAAGNGTTTGGTAGGCATAGACCTGGTCNGCAACTGAGNTTACAACAGTTTCTACCGAATTGTCCAATAAGGNCAGGNGACGCTGAATGGAGAAGTTAGCCTGGGGTANNGCACCNTTAGCAGCNTAAAANAAATAGTGCNCTACAGGTAGGTNNGNCGACAGGTNGTGCGGGANAGCACATGANTCCTTGATGTCANCAAANGGTAACAGCAGGACATCAATACNCANNTCNTTTATGACCTGAAAGATGCGATCGGCGCNAGTTTCAAGGCGAATGTTCTTACTCATCGGCCAGATATCAAAATAGCCGTAGTCGGCGAGTGAATCGTCCGGCCGGGCAGTGAGCTGGAAAGTGAAATAGTCNGGATAAACGAAAAAATGGCTTTCTCGCTGCCTATATTTCTCGTAAAACTCAGCCACACAGGCNGTAATGAAGTTACTCGCTCCCAACGCATCCAGCGGTTGGCGCGTGACCACGGCTAAACGNGTCTGAGTAGAAAAATTGGGGATCAAGGATGAGAGTTGCCTCTGCTTAACTGNCCTTTCCGGTCGGTCAGTAGATATCTGGTCATGAATGATGAAGTCTGTTGGGCGTGTTTTTTCGGATAGATGCATATTTGAACGTCAGGATTACAGGTTTCTTTTTGGCGGTAGTTCCATCACCACACCTACCAGTACCGGCAGATGGTAGCGAGAGACAACCTTCACCACCTCTCTAAGATTCGGGGGAAGCACAGGCTTAAAAATATTCCGGAGAAACAGATATATGGGCTGTTTCTGTAAAGACTGCCAATGTTTCCCGATACATTAACTGGGACTGGGACACCACCAAGACGTATTGCCGTGCCAGAGACGTTAATGATCGGCGTAATTCCAAATNCCTGATAAATTCCCAATTCCCTCACCTCCCGATTATTATTCAGGGGACATGTCAGCGCCTTATTTATACCCTATCTGCCAAGCGTCGAGAGACCGCAATGTCGCATCGCTCCCCTACGAGCGGACGGAAACACCCAGACTATCATCACGCGAAGGGTAAACCCGCAGCGCTGCGCATTGNCTGTCGTTGGCCAACACTTCGACCGCGCTTCGATCTACATGCGCAGTCTCAGAGGTTCGCCATCTGGCAGTTCCAACAGCGCCACNTCTGGCGGCCGTGCGTGTAACGTCGGTAGCAGGGAAGAGCGGGAGGTNTCGATCACCAGCGCATCCTGCTAATATGCTGTCCTTCTCTGTTTTTCTGCAGCAGACCACGTCGGTAGAATTTGACGGTGGTATACTCCTCGGCCTCCGGCGAACGCAGCACACAGATACAGATCTCGCGGGCCTTCTGTGGTTCNATTTCGACAACCAGTTCCATGGTGTTACCGCTGACATCTCCCAGGACAATTTCTCTGTTTGCCGGTATATGAGTCTCACCCATTCCTGTATGTTGGGTGCGGAGCGATTCGATCGCCGGAACCGGTTCGATCCTCAGCGTGTTGTCTATTCCTAACGTTAACCGGCGTACCAGTGATATGANATGGTTCCAGTCCTCGGTCGGGTTACCTTGGTTGATATTGTAAATGACGTACACGTCTCCTTCACCGTCAAGGGTAGTGGAGGGAGCATGAACACCATCCGGACTGATCGAGCCGAAGTTGAAGCGGCCGTGTTCAAACGGTTTAAATCGACAGTGTACCCGGTCGTAATCGCCAATTAGATACTGGCCTCCCCGCTCGTGGCTGGCGAATATGAGAATATGTTTGTCGCCGATCGGCCAGAAATAGGGTGCCGCGCCATCTTCGCCCGGTAAGGTGAAGATATCGTCCTCTACAAACGGCCTCAGATAGGTCCAGCGGGTAAGGTCCTGTGAGAAAAATAGATGNTGAACCATCCGGCGGCCATCGAAAATGATGCCCTCCCAATAGCTACCGGATAGCGCGTGATATCCCTCTTCTCCCTTCCAAATACACAGGGATCGTATTACACGATAGGGACGGCCGTTTTCATCCATCTCCATCAGGGGTGTCACCGGATTACCTGGTATTTTCTCCCAGTTGAGAAGCAATGGACTTCCGCTGAAACACCTGTCTTCGATGTCCGGATAAATGGCCAGCGGCAGGTACTCCCATACCCACCAGATCGTCACTAATCGTCTGTCCCCAGTGCTGGTGTGGGTTTATGGGGGGATAGGCCTGATAAAACAGGTGGTAGCGTCTCACCAGTAGCAGAAGCCGTTCGGGTCATTCAGATTGCCCTCCGGATTAACGTAGTGGTAGATAGGTCGGTACGGATCAGTGGAGAGTCGCTGTCGCGAGGCCGCAAACTGACGTATCAGGTCATCATTCTCCAGTTGTCTCTGCTGCTCTTCCAGCGTTTTGGCATAGGGTTTTCTGTTGGATTTTGGGCGGATATTTTATCTCTGGTTTCATTGTATACTCCTGACATCTGCGAGTTCAATACAGATTATTGTAATACTTTGGATCGATCTCTCTATGAATTCTGGGTGTTTCTGGTATCTTGCCTATTGACCATGTAAATGCCAACAGCGACTAGACCGGCTCCAATAATCAGACTTGGATTGATTTCGTCTCCTAACAGCAGGTGACTGAGCAATACTCCGAAAAGAGGCGTGGCGAAAAATAAGACCACCAACTGACTTGGGCTGTGTTTTTTCAGCACCGATGTCCAGGTGACAAAACAGAATCCAGCTACGACCGCTCCCTGATACAGGATAGCCACACTACTGGAAATGGATAACTGGTAGCTGGATTCACGTTCCAGTAGCAGACTCAACCCCAAAAAACATGGTAAGCTGAAAATCATCATCCAGACTAAAAGACGGTATGGGTGAATAAACTGTACGAATAGCTTGGTTACGACCATTCGAAGGCCTAACAAGCAACCGCTGACCAGAACAACCAGATCACCAAACAGAGAAGGTTGTACCCCGACTTTCAAATTTTTTCCGAATGTTAGTAGAACCCCGCAAAAAGCAAGTGAAATTCCAACCATTTTGGCAACCGACAACCGGTCACCGGGAACCCAGAAATGGGCAAACAAAACCGTAAAAAAAGGGGCTGTATTTATCAGAATGGTAGAACGTGAGGCATTCGTAAACTGGGTGCCGACATTCAACGAGATAATCTGTAACAGGAAAATAGTAGACAAGCATAGCAGTGGTAAGAGTTCTCCACGATTGATAGCAATTGGAATACGCTGGATAATGGCCCAGGCACCAACGGCGAGAAGGGCCAAAAGAAATCGGGCCACCGCCAGCGCCAGTGGGGGAATGTCTTGCAATCCGATTTTAATCGAGACTGAGTTTCCACCCCAGAGCAGAGCGAGAAAAATGACCAGGGCGATAATTTTGGTGTCCGGATGTTGATTGACAATTTCAGCGTTTTTCTTCACTATATAATCAAAACAAAATATGGGAGATTCTCATTATAGGTTCTACTTTGCACAAGTTCAAGCTTATGCTATCGTAAGATCATCACTGCTGCAAAATATCTGCTTAAGATTATGCCATAAATGCGAGACAAAGTCACTTTTTCAGCATTTAACAGAAGAGATAAATATGTACCGTTATATTTCCAAACTTATCACTTTATTTTACTTTTTATTTTTCAGCGTTAATATTCAGTCACAAACCTGGCGCCAGCTTACCAAAGCCGATGGCTTGACTAGTAATCGATTTCTGACTATGATTGAGGACCAACAAGATAATCTTTGGGTTGGGATGCCCCGTTACATCAGCCGCATTAATGGGGGGCTCGTCAATGAAACCTTCCAAATCTCTCAAGGCAAATATGGGGGTTCAGAAATTTATGGCGGCGTTGTTAATAATGGTTGTCTTTGTTGGATGTGGTAAAGATAAATCTGGTAAACCTAAAGATGCCGGTTGAGTAGGGCCGACTGAAAAAAAAGTTCCTTTGCAAAAAACAAAGAAAATAACTTGGGACAAAGATGGTGCTGAAATGGTCTTAATTCCTGAAGGCTTTCGGGAAACAGAAGGATGCTTTCTACACGGATACGACGGAAGTCACCGTAGGTCAATACAAGAAGTTTTTGAAGTCGTCTGGTTATAAGCCTGAAGTTCCTATTGATTGGGACAAAGTTGCTAAATATTCACCGACCGATAAACACCCGATGATATGTGTTAGCTGGTTTGATGCTACCGTCTATGCTGAGTGGGCGGGGAAAAGATTGGCAACGGAGAAAAAATGGAAATTTACGGCTAGGGGTGGGTGGGTTGATTAACAAGATATTTTCTTGGGGAAATGATGAAAGAGTTGCAGGTGATTATGCTGATTTTGATGAAACTGGTGGCAAGGATAA
Organism: Candidatus Poribacteria bacterium; assembly: GCA_002699335.1. The sequence continues at coordinate 2,245 of PACG01000052.1, read as the reverse complement.
GTGGGCGTATTGTGCCCTAGTAGGTAGTTTTAAACCAAACGGCTACGGCTTGTATGATATGGTAGGTAATGTTTAGGAATGGTGTCTGCAGTCTGGGTAATGGTGAACTCTATAGTCTTGTACGGGGTGGTTCTTGGGACATGTATCAAAGTCCCTGCGTTTGACTAACCACAGCATCGACTGCGGTCCTATGTTTACCTCCCGCGACATCGGTTTTCGTTGCGTGTCAGGATCCGATAAACACTGAGCCGCACAAAGTGCGGTCTTTAAGCACTGGTAAACGTTACGCTGAAGGCAGCGATATACAGGCAAACAGTCAAGATAGGGCTGTTGGTTAGCTTGAGTCGTAGCATGGCCCAGAGTAATGAACACTGAAACCTAGTCGGCTATAATTGCAAGAAACCTGTTGGATGAAGTGTATGCGGAAAATTAGTTGGATGTTACTAACGCTGTTAGCTATTTGGGTTGGGGCAAGGATTAGTCTAAAAATATTCCAAAGGAAAAATTCGCAGTGCTTATTGAAAGTTCTTCTCCTGAAGAAATCACTTGGGAGAAAGACGAGGCTAAAACGGTTCGAATCCCTTATCAGGAACAGATCTATGACCGGTCTAAGAAGACTCATCGTCTTATTGATTCTGATTTTTATATGGATGCAACCGAAGTTACGGTTGGACAGCTTAAACAATTCTTAGCTAAGTTAGAGTATGAATTTTAGCCTCAACCGTCTGAAACTTTTTTCTGGAATCTTGTAGCTGATTATTCGCTTAGAGATGAATATCCAATGGTTTATGTTAGCTGGGATGTTGCAGTTGCTCACGCTAAATGGGCAGAAAAAAGACTGCCAACACGGTGGAAATGGGAATCTCGGGCCAAGGGTGGATTAGAAGAATATCCTTGGCCCGACGCCCTAAGCTCATATGCCAACCTGGCCGATAGGAATGCAGATTGCAGACTATGATTGGGCGAATATGAGCATGGCTTTGTGTTATGCCGATGATCAATTACAAAATTCCAGAATAACACCTGTAAAATCGGAGAGGCCTTCATCATAGGTGTTGTTAATCCCCCTCTTTTTTCAGACATCTCCAATAGCCTTCGATCAGGTTCAGATTTGGCGAATATGTCGGCCAAAATATTACCCCGATCCGAGATGACAATAGCCATCCTTTACCGCTTCATTTTTATCGTGGGGGGTATGATCTATAATTACATCAATTCAGGATTTATTGGGATAGAAATCTTCTATATTTTGGAATACATCCATGCTCGCATCGGCATTGATTAACGTATAATTTTGGATGATGATATCTCGGGTGATTGGGTTATAGGCCCCATTCAAATGACAGCCTTCCCGCCCGGAGTTCGTCAGTACCTCTTGCTCTTTCCCAACCACAAATATAATGCTTTCGTCTTCCAGCGGTGTCTATGTTAATGCCTCGTTTTCATTATTGAATCACGCTGGTTGTTCCGGATCCATTTTGGTGACAAGTATACTCGTATCTTTATCGGTAAATCCCAGTTGATGTAACCGGGCGATGGCACCACTTTTTGAATAGGTAAGCCCAAATTATTGGGATGAAATGTCGAATTTCCTTGGTCTCAGAGAGCAACTCAGAGTCCACATAGTGGCTGACTACCGATCGTTGTTTCTGGTTCAATTTCTCTTCATATCCCGGGCAATGACGGCTCGGAAACTGGCCAATGTTTTTTCGTTTCAGGTAGTGATTTTCCAACGGTGGACTGTGTTTTCTTCAATTGATAATAGTACCTCTGTTTCAGCTAGCGTATACCCTTTGTCTATCAGGGGCATCACCTTGATTTTATTCCTGCTTTTACCATCCTTGGTCTGTCGATGGGCATCCATTAACTTGGCCTTTTCCAACTCTCTTAAGTGCCATGTCATCATGTTTGCTATTGTCTTAGATCATGGATCTTAAAACGCATGGATTTTTGATGATGTTTCCACTATTCTTTTTTGGACTAGCTATAATAGGATCAATTTATAGTGCTAATTTCGTCTTCTGCTACCGATCATGGGCGGATTTACCTTTCTAATGGATGTTAACCGAAGGTGAACAGGTAACTGATAAACCGTCTAGTTGGTATCTATTCGACAGACAATTTCTCCTCCTACCATCGTTAGCAGGTTGTGGGCTTCTGGTTGGCAAATCTGTTCCAAAATTGACTCTATCGTACCAATTGTCTGCGCTGGTAAACTAACGGCAATCAGATCGGCCTGCCAACC
>PACG01000051.1 GCA_002699335.1 Candidatus Poribacteria bacterium | reverse complement strand
CCACTGCTCATCAAAGCGGATTAACTCCTCCCATATCTCGGGCGGCACCAACAAACCTCGTTGTGCCCCCCAATCGCTTTCTAGAAATACCCCGTCGATCTCTTCAATTAGAGAGAATACTTTCAAGCATCACCGGATTCTTTTCAATGATGCTATCAGGGAGTTTATTCACAGAATAATAGTGTTCCCCAAGGTCAGCAAGAACATTTTCAAACCCGCGGGCAGAATTGGCTTTCTCGAAATAGCTTCCGTAGATTCGGAGCAGAAGATATTTATCTGATTGTTCTCTGTGCTGGGTCAACGGTGAAAGTGCCTAGCCAGGCTGGATTCGGAATTTGGCCTCTTTTTAGTGGAAGGACTTGTGATTATTGGTCATTTTTGGTTCTGCTAGACCCTCCCGTCTTGTGCCGATATAGCTTCAGATTTTCCGTGGAATGGATTAGATCGTAATCTGTTTGGAGATTATATTCCGTCTGCTGAGTTTCACCCAACTTCCATGCCACGATATAGTCAATTATTCCTGGGCGTTCGTCTTTCCAGTTCACAGGGAAGTAATTATATTTAGCTTCATAGTTCACTAAATCCACACCACCGTTACCCAAACAATAATAACTAGTAATCTGGGTGAAAGGTTCTACAAATTCATTGTGGGTAAACGGTGGTACCTCTTTAACACCAGGAAACCGGTCGCCGTGGAGCCCCAAAACAGCTTTGTTTTTCTCGATCATCTTAGTTGCTGAGGTGTATTCTTTCATAATCTTGTCCCATGGATAATAGTAGCGGCAGCTTAAGGCCAGATGGGCAAGGGCAAAGGTGACCATGACAATAACAAGCCCGCGCTTGATATATCTATGGAAATCCTGCTGGAGGAAGGGCAACAGCAGCGGAAAAACAAACAGGTTTATCCGGTCATTGATCCAACCGCCAGACATCATACCTGATGGCATAATGAAGTAAATAGCGGTGACTATGGCAAAAATCAGTAGAAACTGGTTCTCCTTACTCACAATTCTCCGTTGACGGATTCTGCTGTATAGAGTGGCTATGAATAAAGCCCCTAACATGACCAACATCAGACGCGTGATGATCAGGTGATAATCAGTAAAGTACATCAGGGATTTGGCACTCAGAAGATAACTCCATAGATGCTTGCTGCTGAGACGTCCCCATATCTGGCTTAAGCCAAAATGAGAACCNGANTGTCCAGTGCTGTTTGAGAGCAGATAGTTGNCCATGAGAAAAANAAGCGGCAACATGNAGAGGAGAAGGGCGATAACACGCCTAGGCTTGTGGTAGGAAGATATTATGGACAGCAGAATTAAAGAGAATATGAGNAGACCATAGGAGAGAATATGGCAAAAGTAAGTCAAGAGGCATAATAGGTTGAGGATGGCTATATTATTCAGACCCATCTCCTCTTTATGCTTCACAAAATAGCCTAATGCGAAAAAAAAATACNGGTACAGAAATGGAAAAACTATAGAATCCCATNTGTAGCAGNTAATGGTAGCTAAACAAAAATCCTAAGAAACCATATAAATTCTTCCCCTTGTGCGTAGCATCAAGGAAATAGAAAAGCGACAACGGGAACAAAACAATAATCAAGCTTAAAAGGATTTTTTCTGCTACTAAAGGCGGCACAATATACATTAATAACANCATGAAAGCATGCGAGAACCAATTGGGGAAAAGCGTGAGATTCAACTGGTAATACTGTCTCATGAGAGACCNTTCATCAGCCTCATGGAAAACTTTCAAGACGTAAGCATTATAGATATGGGCTGGCCCGTCCTGCGAAGGGAAATAGGTGAAGATCCAAAGGGGCAAAACATGTAGAACGAGCAGAACAAAAATNAGAATTCTTTTGTGTCGGCGGGCGGGATCTGTCTCCTTCCAACGTGTAGAAAGAGAATGCAGGCTTATGACGACGGATTTCAACATGTGTCCTGATCCTGACAGAGTATAAACACTATAGTAATGATGGGAGCAAAATCGATGACATTTGGCCGGCAAATATAGCTGCGGAGGTCAAAGAGATATACTTCTAATGCGGTGGGCATGGTGGACCTCTTCCGCGGGTAAAAGAGACGTATTAAAAATGTTCGAGACTGGAAGATATGAAAATCCAGAGCTAAGCTGAATTGGTAGTTTGGCCTCTTCGTGGCGAAATGTGGATTCGGTTTTTTCCTGCTGCTATGTATTCTTGAATCTGCAGATTTATTTAACTGCAGAGCAGTCTATCAACTAGTTTGCTGACTGCCCTCAGGTATCTTCTGAAATTGTTCCATTTTTGGACGGTGAGTATAATTTTGGTTGTGGTATCCTCATGCTAGTCATCTCTGGGATTTATAGGTCAGTGCTAAGTCTAAATCACTATAGAAAATCTCTTTCTCTTTTAATTTGCCAATTAACCGCTTACATCATATAAATCTACCCTTTTGATTTGGCATCACGTTTGGTAACTTGTGTAAATTCTCTGTTAGTAATTAGGCTAACCAGCCGGGTTGGATCCGATCTAGCACCATTTGGGCCATTTTTGAGACCGGATCCTGGGCCGAAACCACAACATCCGCAAATTGCCGACTCGGTGCGACCCATTCTAAATGCATTGGTCGCGTGGTAGTCAGGTACTGGTTAATCACCGTTTCCAGACTTCTCCCTCTCTCAGCTTGATCTCGTAGTAAACGGCGAATAAAACGGACATCATCTGGCAAATCGATATAAACTTTTAGATCGAGGATCTGACGCACTGTCTCTAAAGACAGGACGTGTAAGCCTTCAATTAAAACCAATTGACGGGTTGAAATCCGTTTGGTTAGCTTTAACCGTTGATGGGTTCCGAAGTCGTAAATGGGCACATTCAACTCTTGCCCCTGCTTGAGTAGGTCCAGATGGGTTATTAGCAATTGCTGATCCAGCGCATGGGGATGGTCAAAATTGACTGAACCGTCAGCCGACTTCGGTTGTTGTTGGATATCGTTATAGTACCAGTCCAGGCAGAAGATGGTGGCCTTCTCGATTCCCAAGTGGCTGTGTAAAGCCTGAGCTAAAGTAGTTTTACCACTACCACTCCCACCGGCTAATCCGATAAAGAAGGGCTTGATCATGATTCTTCGGCCACCATCAAACAAAACCGCGTTTTTAACGGGATGACCTGTTTTTGACATTTGCATAATGTCCTTGGGGACAAATGATACCTAAGCCAACCCAACTAGATTTTTCGACATAACGGAGGCCACGAGGCAACTCTCCAGCGACAAAGAAGCGAATATTAAATGGGCGTGAATTACTCATCTTCTAGCTCCAGAATTAAATTACTAGGATTCCAGATTTGATCAGCTAGCTGTTGGGGTTCCATTACCATTAGGCACATACCCATAGGCTATGCGCCACTCGATTATTTATTCTACGGTCGTTAAATTTGTGGGTTGTATCGTAGCCTCCGTGCCATCGTCTCGGAAACACTATAGATTCCGCTCTGGAAATGGCAAGAAAACACTCGTCCATAGCGGTTATAAAAATCAGAGTTAGGGTAAAAAATAGGATTGAAATGGACCTCCACGTATTCAGNAACTTCGATTTTGCACCGTTTATTTGAGAAGATTACTCTCCCCCAAACAACCTTTTTATGGGTAACCTACATTGGAACTTCTGCCATATTTTATCATGCTCATTTGTTGTGCGCTCAAGAGCGTCCAAGAGAAAGAAGCCAAAAAATGGGATGATGTTCGTTTTGGAGAACGGACAATTACACTAAAAGCTCAGCGTAGCTGCATTCAATCGTTTAAAAAACTAGTAGAGCGATTAGAAAANCCATTATTTGAAATTCTTTACACTCAAACACGCGACTTCCACTTAGCGCAGGATTTTATGCGAGAGACATTTGTAAAGCCCACGATAAAGTAGAGAATTATAATTCAATGTACCCCTTTTGTAATTGGCTTTTTACCATTGGGATTGGACTGGCTATCTCAAACCATAAGAAACAATCAGTAAACCCGAGATTTGCGATCTAGAGGTGAAAATGAATATAATGTTTTTCATTTATAAAAATGAGGCCTTTTCTTCTATCTTCAGTAAATAAGTTCACTGTCCGATGACCAAACCTTTTGCTTGAGCTAATTGGCTCTTAAGATCGGCTAGCTTTAATCCCAGTTCTTTTTGTAACTTTCCTGTTAGTCTAAGGTCTAACATCATTCATTCGCATAACGTCAAAGATCAGTGGCGCCAAGAAGCGGTGTCCACTACACCAGCTTGCTAGGTATCTGATGGCTGAATCATGTTCATAATGTAGTCAATACATGGTGTGTATTCCCCGGCTGTTGAGACTTTGATTGTAGGAACGGCGAAGTCCGGTGCTGAGTAATTGTCTGGAGGTGACAGCACACCTGTTTCCTTATAGATAGTAACTCGTTTATCGCCATGAAAGAACTCACGCCGAGGATTCTCGAGCCCTCGTTGCAGATGCCGTTTTGCTGCCACCAACCCATCAATGAAGCACACAACAATGAAAGGATGGTCCAATTCCTGGATTTGGCCAATCCTTGATTCCCAAACCTGGTGCTGAGATGTAGCCTCAATGACGACTGGTATTTTTCCGGCCAAGTGTTGACTCACTATCCCAAAGAACACATTAGACATCACCTTATTTTTGTTCGGCGGAAATTGATCATGTTTGACACCATAGGTGTTTACATACCCCTCTTTGATCGCATCACGACTGATGATCGGCATCCCGAGTCGCTCTGCGAGCTTCCTGGCTAGAGTTGTTTTCCTGACCCGGGCCGACCGGTAAGATTATGCATTTGGGTTTGTGGCTCACGCTAAGCAAAGTTTGGATCATCTGAAGTAACGATTTCCTGAATACGACCAAAGCCGCATCGAAGTTATCGAGAAAGCTTATTGCCCTTTCATAGGTTAGCATCAAATCTCTTCTCCCGCCAGACACTGATTGGCCAACCACAGATTAATAGAGAGTTCATAAAGGCTTCGACTCGGCTCCAATGACCAATTACCATAACTTTCAAAAAAGGCATTTGGTGTTGGATCAATAGACTTGATACGGAAGAGATCCATTCGGGGTCGCCAACCCAGGCGTATTCCCAATATAGCTAGCCCACACACCGCCATTCACTAGTTGTTTAGTTTACCAGTACATTCCATGGANGAGGATCTTGTTGTANAAGAACNNCANGGNCCCGGNCCAATACANGGNTGGNCTGTTCCAAGANNATTTTAATGCAGTGGNAGAACGCGTAAAACNTACCTAGCGTTCGTACNGCCNCCTGGCATNATAGAGTATATTTACCACTTGNGATTGGCTCCACGAGACCGCAGTATCCGGACAGATATCACNCCTTACAATGANTGGACAATTACAGCAGATTTTAGCTGCCACACGAAGTTCATTTTGGATGNCAACAACGGCTGNTGAAGACACCACATTGCATAGCTTTGCTGGNGATGCCTATAGCCGTTCTAGNCCACANCAACCCTGGTGGTTAACGCAGGTTTGGCATCTATCAGGGCAAACTCATGAACACTGACTTTACCAGGTTTTCCCTGTACTGTTCGATANCNCTGGTTGATTCTTCATTTGATAAGGCTAGACCTTATCCAGCCTGTTCAAGACAGTATGTTTCAAAATGAAATCTACTACAAGCGCCGGGTCACTCAGGCCATGCGGATGATGATCACACCCCGGTTTCCCAATGAGGGTGATATCGCCACCCATTTGTCTATACCTCTCAGCCAGAACGCCAGTATTCTATTTTCATAGGACAACATCATCCGCATCACCATAGACGTGTAGGATTGGGACGTGGGTTTCAACCAAGGGGTTAGATTATCGATGGGATTTCCATTATACGCAATCGCCTCGGCTTCCGAAGCGAACCCAAATACCTTCATTAGCTTTTTCCAATCATCCGGACTGTCAAATCCGTCGCCTTTTCCTCTGGACCAACTACGCATGTCGCTGACGGGAGCATTACCATAGAGGCAGGCCACCTTCTGCGGATTTTCTATTGCCCATTGGTAGCAGTAGAGTCCGCCACAACTCAGGCCGATGAGAGCCGGTTTCTCAGCAAATCCATGCTCATTTGTCAAAACGCTGTGGAGGTCATTCCACTTCCGGGCAGCCAAACTGGTCCGGAAATTCCAAGTAGACAATATAAAGCCTCTTTTCAAGCAGAGTCCACTCTGTTCCGGGGAAAGCATCCAGAAACTCGCCTTTCCACGCCCAGTATATACCTGGCACCGGGTGCTTAGGACACACAATAGTCACGCGATTTCCACTAACTTCGAAGGCGTGCTTCTCAAAAGGTGCAATCCACGGTGTTCTTGTTCCCTGCAGATTCATTGTTTTCTCGCCTCGAATGTCCAGGCGGTCCTGTGCCACCTTAGGTCAAAGTGCAGTACTCACCGCGTGGTCAAGCGTTTGGTTCAGTTACAGGTCTTGTCGTACCTATCCATGGTTCAGTACTACCTCAACTCAGTTATGGTCTTTACCCGGTTGGTACGCCTGCGTATGTCTCTGTAATGCAATCCGATTCCACCTGCCCAATGCCTGCGAATCCAACTGTGATCCGATTTGTCACTAGAGGATCCATTACCTCACTATTGTCTCAAGCCAACGTAGTAAGGCATCCTGCTGGTCGCGCTGAAACCTGCAAATGTCGTCAGGGTTGCTGAACGCCAAGGCATCCTTATTCTGCCATGATGTTCTGGCCTTCATGACGCACTGCTTTATATCTTCTATATCGCTGAACCGGTCGCGTGCGGGGGAATAGATCAGGCACTTGCGAGGCGCTATCATACCTATAACCTCCTCATAATCGTATGGAATGGCCGATTCTCTTTGGTGATACAATCCTAGTTTGGGTATAAGGGCATGCCACTCCCAGTAGCGGCGTATACCCCCGGTGGGTTTCGCATCAGTATCTGTGCGCATCGGGGTGAAACCGGAAAAACAGGCGAGACCGGCGATGCGTTCGTCAAGCGCTGTGGCGTAGAGCCCAACCATGCCGCCGTACGCGAAGCCGCAGAGGTAAATCTGCGCCGGATCAGTCGGAGGCACCGGCTGAACGCTGATCCCTTTTCCATCAACCAGGAAGTCGATGGCCTTCTGCAGATCGTATACCGATCTGCCCATTCTGGACCAATACGGATGCTTGTCGTAGAAACCGAATGCATTGGTCAGATGATCTCCAAAACCGAACTGATCATACATCACGACCTTGTAACCTTCTTTGACAAGCCGGTAATAGATCGTAGTTCCCTGAACGCCGTATCCCTCGTTGCTGCCGTGGGAATAGTTCCACGGATGCAGCCAGATCACCGTTGCCTTGTACGTCTCACGTGTGGGATCAAAGAAGATATTGCCATGCATCTTGCCACTGAAACCGAAGGGGACTCTGCTGACACCTCCCGGATTCCATCGATCTCTTGACCAATCGGGGACGGGCAATTCGTTGCCTGCCCTTATCTGGTATTCATCTGCGTCCTCTATTGAGTCGGGTTGCTGGCCAAGCATCCATTCAACCCTATCCCGAAGCGACGACGTGTTCGGTATTGTTAAGTCCGGCTCACGCTGCTTTGACTTCCACTCATTCCAGTCAAAGGCATGGATCAACACTTCCTGGAAATCGCCCCCCCCATCTTTGCGCCTGCCAAAAGCGAAATCAAAAAAATCGAGATTGTGCCTTACCTGTTCTTCGGTAACCGGCTCGTGATTTCCTTTACGGTAGCTCAAGCAGATGTTCTCTCCTTTTCCCAGGAACGTCCAGACCTTCTTTGCATTCAGGTAACCACGCTCGACTCCAAAAGTGGGATCACAGCCATCATTGTAGGCAGTGTCTATCATGAGGTGTCGCGGAGCAATACAAGCCATCAGCGCATTGCCTTCAACAGGCAACTCGTTCTCCCGTCCATGGAAGGTTCTTAGCTTATCAACCACCCATAGCTCTGGACAATCTTCGAGGGAAACAGACTCCATGAACGCCTGTCTCCCGGCAAACCTGTACGAGCAGGAGGTTGGTGATCCTGAACTTCTAGCCACCACACACTTGAATCGCTCATCAAAGGCTCCGGCATAAATCGCTTGCTTGCCATACCTGGAGAAACCAGTAATTCCAACTGCATTGGTATCAATCTGATACCCGTATTGCGAATTCAGCAGATAATCGAGTGTCCGACTGGCCAGCCACGCCTGTATGCCCAGTGACGATCCCCAGGTTGCCTCCGGGTATTCACTTTTGAATGCCTGCCAAATATGCTCATACCCGGGATAGCCCTCCTCATTATGGTGTACATCCAGACCTGGATAGATACACACGACATATCCTCTCTTTAATGCCTCCTCACCCCACTTCTGTCTCTGATAGTGACGTGGTTGGGTTAGTAGCAACGGTTTGGGTGTTATGTCCGACGTTGCCGGCTCCCAAAGGGCAATTTCAAACGATTTCTTATTTGGCGTGTCGAATGTCAGTACAATGCGCCGGCGGAATGAACCATCCTTGGCTTCTTCCTCCTTCACTCCTTTTGCCGAGAGTAGCGCGGGCACCTTTGTGGGGAAATGACCGATGAAGTAATCACACCAGAACCTCTTTATCTCCTCCTGCCGGGCTTGCCAATCATCCATTGTCTTTACCACTCTGCCATTGAGAAAAGCCATGGTATCCGGTACGTCTGCGCCTATTTTTGCTCTGTTGGTTGCCGCATTCCATTCAGTAATGACATCCCTTCGTCGGGAGTCGGGAGAGACCTTCATATCCACGAGTTTCCTATTCCTTACACACCCTCTGCGGGCTGTTCAGACTCTTAATCTCTTTCTATCATTGAGTTTGAGCCTAAGTCTGTAACGCCACTGGTGAGAAACATCCTAATTTAAATGTAATTCTGACAAACTTACATCCGACAACTTACGATGTTTTATATGACCGCTAGCCGGTCAAAATCTAAACCGGCAATGTAGTTGTAAGCCGCACGGTTTTACTATTCGTTCGTCAAATGCCGAAGAAAGAATGAAACCAGTGTTTCCTGTTTTTCTTTCTTTGGTCCGATTCCGAGTTTTTCGGCGTACACTACGGCTTCCAACCCAACTTCTTCCGCCCACGTTTTTAAAGCAACGGCGTAGAGAGGACGATCCCTAGCAAAACGGCAGCTTGAGAACGTCCGTGCGTGAAATTCGCAGAACTACTACGCAAGGCTTGGAAGAATTTATCCATTGATGNTGCTTTCAAATTATGTGTTAAACCAGCAGTCTTGCTAGTTTTATCGGTTAAACGTTTAATGNCAACGATTAANCAAACTACAGAATATGTCATGAGGTCAATCCTCTCTATCTATATGGTGATTCGGATCTCATCCCCTCTAACTTCCACTGGATAGAGCCTACGCACCCTTTGGGCAGGTCCCCGTACAACTTCGCCCTCTAAGTTGTACGGGGACCTGTGTCCAGGGCATACTAAAAACTCTTAGAGGGTCGCACATGACACCCCAAATGGGTGCATTTGGCCAACACCGCTCGGAAGGTTTCCGCATCTACTCGAATCAGGACCAGCGGATACGGAAGAGCAAGCGCCGTTACGATGATAGGCTCACCACCACCAAGCCGTTGAAATTCGGATCAATTCAAGAGATTATGCCGTTGACAATCGTCGCCTGATAAATGATGGCGACTGCGCAACCAATCCTTCCGCATAAAATCAAGCCGGTGCCAGCGGTTGCGTGAGCAAGCAATGTCCGTCAAGACGCCTTCGTTTCCTTGTTTCCCATTGTTTGCTTCCAAGTGCTGTGTGGCTACTCAACATCATATGCTTAGAGAACGATACTTCTCCCAGAAGCCAACGGCAAGTGATAGCAAGAATCAAAAACCTTTCAATGACACAAGTAATAATCAGGTATGCTACTCTCGGCCGGCGAACACACATTAACTAAGAGGTACAACCAATTTTGAGCCTGCGTTTTTTCAGATCTATAGGTTTTCCAAGACGACCATATGCCCATCAATAGTTGCGTTGAAATGCACNAAAGGACGGGCNGCTGGTCCCTGNGCAACCTCTCCTGTCAATTTAAAGCGAGACCCATGACGAGGGCAAATTAATAGTTTCTGGTCAGCATTATACTCAACTCGGACTCTATTGTGGGTACAATTGATGGTGTTAGCGTAAACAATGTCTTCGTTGGCTCTAACCAACAGGATTGTGTCTTTTACACCAAGTGCTTTTAGAATTCCTTGATNAGTGATTTCTTGACTGCCACCAACTTTTTTTAATTGATCACTCATCTTTACAATCAAACGATCGGAGGCTTCAACGGGGCGATCGGCTGTAGACTGTTTTTCTTCGTGTGATTCTTCTACTTTAAGCAGTGACGTAGTTGAATCTTGATCATCCNCGCNACCACAACCTATGACGGTCAGNACATAAGTGCCAGCGGCAAGTTTCGATGATTTCTCTAGAAGTCTTCGCCTTGTTATCTTATTGCTGGTTGNTTGGTGNGCTTTTTCATTTGTTTTAGTATTCATAATAAACCTCTTTATTATCTCCGTTTCCTACTTTTTGCTTTATTATTTGATTNAAGTTTTGCAGTTTTTGGGGCCAACCAATCNNTAAATCCTTAGAAAGTTCCACCGGTCAGCTACCANATTAATGNCCTAATGGCCACAGGTGGNGGAGTTCCCTCTCCTGAGCCTACAGGCTAACCGTCAGNAACAGTATATCCAATGAGTCATCGTATTTTCTTCTTCTCCAAATAGATTAAAGTCCTTGCTACAAGGCCATATCAAGCGGAANANCAGCAACTAACCGAGATCCGCTCTTGCTCGTTACTGCAACGGCTNGAGGCNGTTTTANTNGCTAACCCTTAAATTACGCANATCTAGGCTGTTTCACCTGTTGNGTCGTTGCCTCCAATGTAACGTCTAANCAGTAGCCGCTTGTAAAGTTCGTTCTGCACTCAGAACGAGTTCAGGGAGGAATTACACATACCGGCACNCNTCGTTGTGGCTCCTCTTACTCGGATGGTAGAGTAGNTACCGTAAGCTACGTGCAGGTATAANAGGATGACTAATCCAAGCNCTGTGCAACAGCCGGGATGANCCGGAGCCCGGTCCTAGCANCTTCTTAGCAGGTGGGTCGCTGTNGTAGTTTTCGCCATACCAATNGGCACACCACTTCCAAACGTTGCCTGTNATGTCGTAGAGGANGCCATNTNCGTTNGGCTTAAAGCTGNTCACCGGAGCANATCTAACCTACTNGCNCTTACCCACTGGGCCCNTCGTGATTGGCATTATGGCGTGTTATTTTCATTCTCCNATGGATACCACTTAACNATCAANCCACCACGTGCCGAATATTCCTCCTCTACCTCAGTTGGCAATCTCTTTTCCACCCAATTTGCATATGCCATCCATCATACTAAGTCCGGGAGATCGTTGGGTGAACATCACTCGGCGAATACCTAGCCACATATTTCCATTCACTATGTACCTCCCTTTTCGACAGAAACCAGTGATAATGCCTTTTCTCATAGTGATGTTGGAAAATCCAGGTTAGCGGAGGTCATTCTTTGGATAGTCTAGCCATATTAATGGAGAAACCGCCACCACGGTAAATTTATCTTTAGTTTGGCCTTCCATCGGTTGGAAGAAAGTGTCTAATCGATCAAGCAGATCGCTGAGGTCGATTCCCATGTAGTTCCGGTTGGATTGCCAAACCAGGCGAAGTTTTCTTCTCCCAGCCTGAGATAAATTTCTGACCCCTCTTAGCTGTTCAAGGTGCCTTTTTATCATGGCGGCAGAAATCTGAATCAAGCCCTGTAGGAACATTTTATGGTCATTCGTGGCCCATCGCCAGTCCGTCTCCCAGGCTTCATGTGCCTCCCACCAATAAGAAAAGTTAAACAGGTCTATCCCGTACAGATATTCACTATTCTCCGCCCACCGTTTAGCTGAATATCGCTGGTTCGGCGTGGGTTCTGCCTGCTGATAGCTGTGGCCTTGCGGATGCCTTATCGGATGTGGTGCCTTACCAGGAATATATCGGTATGGAGGGAAGTTGCGGTCAGGGCAATAACGAGGCCAACATGGATCCCACGGAACCGGTTGATTTGTGAACTGAATCAAAATGAAAGTTACCGTTTAATCGCTGCCATCAATTGGTGAATGGCCTCCATCGGGCCTATCGCTGTACATATGGCTGAGATGACAGCGAAACCCCGTGCCCCACACTGCATAATATCTGGCCCCCTCTCTGCTGTAACGCCACCAATGCCAGTAACGGGACAAGCGGCAACCTGACACATCTGAGCCGGTACCGACAATCCTTCCGCCCAGAGTCGACGCCGGCAACGAGAGCTTCCATGATTCTGGTTTCGGTGCGTACTAGCGCCCGATGATGGACCAGAGTAGTAAAATCTGACGGGCTAGATCAATGAGGAGATCCTCCTGAGCAAAGTATGATTTTTAGCGTTGACGGCTAGGGCGAAGTCAGCTCTGTCGTTATGCTTGATTTCTCATCTCAAAACTACCCGCTGGTACCAACTCCATTTTAGCGCTAATCTCCTTCAAT
>PACG01000050.1 GCA_002699335.1 Candidatus Poribacteria bacterium | reverse complement strand
TTCACTAAAATGACATATCTGACAGCTGACAGAAAAACAACTAAAATTAGAATTCCTTCTACGGATGCCACCAGAATTGCTCCAATCCATAGATCAAACCATCAGATTCCATTGCTGGTTACTAGCGGTGGGGTATCACGCTAGATTATTGATATAGATTCTGTTGGGGGCTAGACCTTCTTTTTCCCAACTAACACCAACAACAAGAAATCGTTTCTAACTGCCAAATTCTGATTGAATGAAAGGGAAGAGTTCTGGATTGAATTTTGTTATTCGTTACTATAAAAAGTAATATACACTTTACCTCAAGTGTATATTAGACATCTATGTTTGGGTTTATTTTGATACTACATGGAATGAAAGAGGTCGGCAATATGTCCGATTTTCAGATCTTCTACCTGAATGGTAGGATAACTCGACAGCCAAGATACAAACCATTTTGCTGGCATGACCAAATCAAATTTAACTTTCATTGCTCAACTCTCATCTCGACATCATCTCTAAGGCTGAGGTGGCTAAGGTGCTGATCTCTTGATCGTCGTCATCTAAGGCTTGGAGCAGTGACGGCGCGGCCACTGCTCCCATTTGGGTCAGAGAAGTAACTGTTTGCAAGCGAATATCCCGGTCATCGTCTAACAAGGCTTGTGATAGCACTGGGACCGCCTGACTGCCCATTTGACCGAGTGAGTTGACCGCATGTAGACGAATGTCTCGGTCGTCGTCAGTCGGGGCTTGGCTGAGAACTAGCGCCCCTTGTTGTCCCAACCGTCCTAATGCCGTTACGGTATCGAAGCGAATATCCCGGTCGTCGTCCAACAAAGCTTGAAACAGTGCCGGCGCCGCCTCGTCTCCAATCAGTTCTAGTGATTGGACCGCATTCAGCCGAATATCTCGGTCGTCATCGGTTAAGGCCTGGCTCAGGGCCGGCACCGCTTCCTCGCCCATTTGACTCAGCGACAATACTGCATCCATCCGCACATCTCGATCATCACTCAGCACGGCCTGACTAAGAACGACCAGAGCTGATTCTATGTTTGGATTCTCCCACCAATTGGCCGCTAGCGATTCTTCTGCTTCGGCTAACGATTCAATTTCGGAGTTGGCCAAGAAAGCCAACATATCTTCGACTTCTTCATTTGAGATGTCGGAGGTTTGACTCTGATCCGGAGAGTTGGACTCACTTTCTGCCAATTCGCTGACTAAAGGAGTGGAAACCGTTTGGGGATCGATGGACTGTTCAACCTCTTCAGCAGGTTCTGCATAGAGGTCATCCAAAACCTGTATCACATGGTCCACAGTCGATTTCCCTGTTCGTTGCCGGCTCTTGGTTCTGAATTCGGCAACTGGCAGTTGGTCAGTGGACTCTTGGACCGCCTTCGGTGGTTCTGGCTGGCCACAACCGATCAGACTGAATAAGCCAAAAAGTAGGATACGACTGATCGTCTTCATCGCACACACACCTGAATAAGGCCAAGGATTGAAACCTAGTGGATCAAGGCATAAAGGCATTTGATGATTAGCTTTGTCTTCTACCGATGCTACCTTGGTGAGAAAAAAGGTGCCAACCGCAGCAGCTGATACCCGCCTGATTACCCCGTAGGGGAACACAACTTGGTCCTGGAAAAGTTCAGTTATATTCATCCTTGGCATTACGATCCACCAACTAGGAGAATTTAATGGCGGTTACTTAGTCCTTTGATTTAGGGATTCCATCCAGGCACGCAAGGGAACATCATCCGGATTCTTTGTTAGCCAGTACTGTGACGATGGTTCTATATCAGATTTTTCGCCCAATGGATCTGCCCCACTCGGTAAAGCACCTAAGAGCTGTTGGCGGACTGGTGAACACCGTTGGAGTAACTCCGGATCCTGCTGGATATAATCAGTCGGTCGCAACCAGCGGTAATGGTAACCTACATGCATGATCTTCCGCGTTTTGTTTGATCGGTTAGGGCCAACACAGTGCCAAGTTGCCGTCCGCCACAAGACAGCAGAACCGGCGGGCAATTTCAATTCCAGCGTTTGCTTCTCGGGTACACGGTGACCCATAGCGTGTAGCTCTGCTGGCAATCGCTTGTAACTGCCCGGCACTAACCATAGATTGCCACAGTTAGATTGAGTCATATCAAAGAGGCAGTAGAAGACCTTGATTTCCATGAACGGCAATCGACCGTCCAACGAAGGTGCTTGGAATATTTCAGGGCTAGCCAGATCTGGATGCCACACTACGTTGCGGTATCCAGCTTCCTGATCAGCTCCATTTCCTGTACCTATGCCTCCTGCCTGTAGGTTTGATGGATATGGTGGACGGTAATCGAGATGCGTCGTACGAATCTGTATGTTCCAGCCGATAGCATCCACCACCAATGGTAACATACGAGGGTGGTCAACCAAATCTAGAAAAGCGTCGTGATGGGCTAGAGCGTTGCGCACTTGGAAATGGGTTTCTGCTTCCAACCCCTTTTCCTTTTGAATGCGTTCAGCTACCTCATCCACCGCGTTGGACAGTCGGACCAGTTCCTTCGGTGTCAGGAAGTTTTCAAGAATAACAAACCCTTGTTCTTCAAACTCGTGTTCCTGCGCTTCAGTCATTGCTATGGCCATTTCATTCCTTTCCTCGCTAAGCTAATGCGTTTAATTACCTATCTTTTTTGTGTTTTTTCACTTTTGTTGCCACTAATAACATATGGGGTTACTATGTAGAACCTTTCACATCAGTGTTGGCTTGGTAAATGTGAATCTATTCCTCAAATAGGCGACCTTGCAACAGTTTTTNNCCCTNTTNGACCGCTTGATCCATGGCNTGCTGTGCATTAACTTCCCCAGTCCACATTAAGCTGAGCGCCGGAGTAATGGCATCATCCACAATTTGACCATAATTTCTTAACCAATATGACCTCCCCATCATGATTTCGCCCCGATCTAGGGTAATGCTATCTTCCCAGCCGACAACTGGTCAAACCGTCTGTCAGAAAGTAAACCTCAACAACCTAGTCATGGTGACCATTCCTGCCGCCTGTAGTGTCATCTGCGATTTAGTGTTATTGTATCTGCAACCAGCCAGGGGCCGCATGTCGCAATTGTGACAAACATGCTTCAAATAAAGCACTGTTTGAGCACCGATGCCTTGCCGACGATACGCTTCGTGCGTAAACATACCGATGCTAGCTTGATTAGCCCATAACTGGCTCTTAATGATCAGACCAATTGCTATGATCTCGCCATTCAAGTGGCCCACATGAATTTCGTGTCTACTAACTCTACGCACTAGATCATCAACGAAGTTGCCACTGATCGCCTGGATGGTAGAGACATCTGATTGCTCCGCTGGCCGATACGCAGCTTTCAGACTGTTACCTTTCAATTTGATCGGTTGTTTACTATCAATAAAGAATAGGGCTTGTTTCTTGAGGTTAACGTACTTGTCTAATGCATGGCTGAGGAAGAATTCATCGCATGTCGGTACAAAGGCCATCCTAAGCTGATTTTGCCCTAAGATATCAGCCAAAACTTCCTGACCGTAACGGCTTTCTCCTGCAACAAGGTGAAACTGAGTCAGTAACGAGCCGTGGTGAGTCGCAAAGAATCCGATTTCTCGTCCTTCGACGACAATACGATAAAATTGGGACTCAAGAATATGCTCCTCGAGGAAAGAATCTATGGGTGACGACAGTGAGGCCAGATAAGCATCAAACGATTCTAATTCTGAGTATTTACACAATTCGTGTTTCATCTTGGCTCGTATGCGGTCAAAGAAAAAGCAAGAATGGAGAAACGAAAACGTTTAACATGAGAAGAAAGAAGGGCTAATTACTTATCGCTTATTGTATAGCAATACAAACAGTAGGTCAATAGAGGCAGAATAAGTTAGAAGGAGAAAAAGAGTACCAACTAGGGTTGCTGATACCCGCCTGATTACCCCCTAGGGGAACTGAACTTCGTCCTGGAAAAGTTCAACTACCTCCATACTTGGCATTATGACCCATCGACCTTGAGAGTCTAACGCGATAGTTGACGAAATTTTAAAAGGATACTAACATGCGAACCGTAAAGCAGCTGTAATCCGTGAACTGGCACAACGGGGATCCTGCCTGAGCCTTTGGCGAGACAGGTGAGTAAAGATCTGGATCCCTTTGACTTGATCTGCCACATGGTTTTTGACCAATCAACCATGAGTCGTCAGTAACGAGGTCCTATTCTGCCTGCTTTATGCCCTATTCCTTGACTTTTTTTCTGACCGATGGAATACTGGCTGCCATTTTAAATGCCAACTAATGGCAAATATTAACAAGTGGTGACTCTATGTAACCATGGTAGCCACCGAAAAAGATTAGGAAACCAGATGTATTATAAAGTAGTGACCATTGTTCTATGGCTGTTTTTACCATTAACTATAGTTAGCATGGTGGAAGCCCAAGATTTCGCCCTTCACACCGATGCTCATCCATGGCCCGAAGCTGATGCCAAGAAGGAGACCGACAAACTGGTTAGTGCTCTCGGTAATAAAGTTAATCTTGAGGTTTTTGGTCCAGATGACAGAGACGCGCTGGCAAATTGGGTCAAAGCACATATTGATAGTGGGGGAAGCACCCTGATCCTGACCGGCATAACACCCTCCTCAATTTACCCAAAAGGGAACACGGAGCCAGATGGTTCTATACTAGAGGCGTTCCTTGATGCCGGAAATACTATCTTTAACACCGGAGAATATACTTTTTACACTGCCGAAGGACCGGAGGAAACCAATGAAACACAGGGCTTACACAACATCATTGATGTGCCCAATGCTTTCGTTTGGCATGTGAAAGGAGACGATGGATGGAAAGAGGAGCCTGTGGTAATGAGGCCAACGGAAGATGGCAGAAAATACACACCGAGTATCAAAGAATATGGTACCTCTTACCCGTTACATATCGAGGATTATGAGGGAACCTCTTGGCAACTAGAAATCGCCTTAGCCGAAAATACCGATGAAGATCTGCGCGTTGACCCAGCAATGATTATCAATCAAGAAACTGGGGGTCGACTCGGCGTCTTCGTGCAAGCATACGTTGGTGATGTTCCAAATCCCGACGTGTCTTTCGGTGACCTTATCAGTGAGTTTATTCTTAACTATTATGTGCCCAAGGTTTTGACGGCTGTTGAACCGGATAGCAAACTAGCCCTGACCTGGGGGCAAATCAAATCCAATCGGTAACAACCATGGATCATGCCCAGTTTCAAATAAAGTGTCACTAGAGGGGCAGGTAACCACCAAGCCAGGCGGCTAACCCCAAATGAAAGAAACTGGGGATGATTTTGTTTGCTTCCAACAACAACCAAGCCAAACAAGAGGAGACCAGATGTATTATAAAGTAACGACCATTGTTCTATGGCTGTTTTTACCATTAACTATAGTTAGCATGATGGAAGCCCAAGATTTCGCCCTTCACACCGATGCTCATCCATGGCCCAAAGCTGACGCAGATAAAGAAGTCACCAAGCTGATTAATGCTATTAAAGGTCAAGTGAACCTTGAAGTTTTCAAGCCTAATCAAATAAAAGGTCTGGCTACTTGGGTCAAAGATCACACGAAAGGTGGCAACAGTACTCTTATATTGACGGGAATCACACCCTCAACTATTTACCCAATAGGAAACGCCAAGCCAGATGGTTCTATTCTGGAAGATTTTCTGGATGCCGGCAATACGATTTTCAACACCGGAGAATATACCTTTTACACCTCCGAGGGGCCGCAGGAGACAAATGAAACAAAGGGGTTACAGAACATTATTGACGTGCCGCTGGCTCACGTCTGGCATGTGAGAGGAGCTGATGGCTGGAAAGAAGCCCCGGTTGAGGTGACGCCAACAAAGGAAGGCAAGAAGTATGCACCCAGTCTCAAAAAATATGGCACCTCTTATCCATTTCATGTAAAGGATTACGACGGAACAGCGTGGAAATTGGAAATGGCCTTAGCCGAAAACACTAAGGAGGCAAGTCGGCGTGTGGAACCAGGAGTAATTTTCAATCAAGAGACAGGGGGAAGACTTGGAATCTTTGTCCAAGCTTATGTGGGTGATATTCCACACCCTGGAGTGTCGTTTGGTGATATCATGAGCGAGTTCATTCTAAATTATCATGTACCTGTGACCTTGGCTATCGAACCGGCCGACAACCTCGCTGTTACATGGGGCGAGGTCAAATCTAGCCGTTGATTAACCTGGGTAGCTAGTATCAACGGAGCCGTGTAAAGTCCTCGCCTCACCCAAGTTCAGGGGGAGAAATAGTATATAGATACCATTTCTTAATTCAATCCTGACACCCATCGAAATGCGGGGATGTTGTTCTCAGAGAGCCAAGCCGTAAAGTTGAAGCGATCGGCGCGCAAATAGCAAGCCTAGCGAGTGTCGTTGAGCCGATGACCAGCCGGGGTAACACCAACCCATCCACTTTAGATTATTTGGGTAGAATTACATTTACAATGACAGGCTACTATGGGGATTTAGCAAAGTTCTTGAGATTAACCAGACCATGGTTTGAAACAATAAAATGGTTAATAAATACGGTTATTTCTAAATAAAATTCAAATAAACCATTTACAGAAAAGCCTCCCAGTTTCATATAGAAACGGGTTTCGATTGGCGGAACAATTTTTGGCAAGCCTAACGGGCAAGGTATTAGTTATTCCCATGGAGTAATTGCTAAATAATTCATCATATGAGACCAATCACAATAATTTGTTTGAGCATAATGATAATTTGCTCGCTGGAAAAAGCAGGTGGGGCAACGTATTATTTTGACTCGGTATCAGGATCGGATAGGAATCCAGGTAGTCGAGATAAACCACTCAGATCTTTGGCCAAGCTATATGATATTAATCTATTGCCAGGTGATAGTGTGTTTTTTAAGCGCAATTCATCTTTTATGGGAAATGTGATTTTAAATGATTCGGGCGAGGATGGTGTCCCGATAACATTTATGGCCTACGGAATGGGTGAAAAGCCCAGATTTTCCAACCTTGAATATGATGAGAATTATGGCCGTCTTTTTGATGTCAGCGGATCCCATATAATCTTCAAAGATCTATTTTTCTTTAACTGTGCAATTCAATATAAAAGTCGACGCAGAGCACAATTACTAGGTGCAATATTCATGAAAGAAGACACGCACCACAATACAATCATAGACTGCGAATTCACCAATATGCCAGTGGGCATCCGTGATAATGGAGACTATGGAATTATCAAAAAGAACTACCTTCACGATTCTACAGAGCCATTGAATAGGTATTGGGGGCCGATGGGGATAATTGCGACTGGAAACTACACCGAGATCGCACACAATACCTTCATCAATATCCGAAGTACAGGAACCTTTTGGGGCGCGGATGGTGGTGCTATTGAACTGGATAATCATGAGAATCAAACAGGTCTTCGTGTGCATCATAACTTCAGCCGTGAAAACAGTGGATTTCTGGAATGTTATGAACATGGAAGCTACCGTGATGTGACTCTTGCATATAATTTAAGCGATGATTATGAAAAGTTTTTAGGCTTGAATGGGACAAAAGGTTGGAGGGTGATAAATAATACAGTGATTCGTAGCCGCCATGATAACAATGGTTTCAGCGATTTCATATGGTTTAGGGAATGGTACAATCCAAATGAAGTAGTATTCACAAACAATATATTCATTACACGTGATGTTGGTATGTCAGTCTTCGGTGATTTCCGAGATGATATTGCTCAAGATGGGGAAGCACAAAAAAGTAACAATAATCTTTACTATTCTTTTAACGGTGAGGTTGATGTTGGTAAGCCATTAGGCGACGGCGATTGTATTGCTGATCCACTTTTCATAGATTTTGATAACCGTGATTTGCGTCTAAGAAAAGGCAGTCCAGCCATAGACGCGGCATTGGACTTCGGATATCTCCATGATCTAGATGGCACTGCAGTCACAGGAAAGCCAGACATAGGAGCCTACGAGTATATGGACGGCCCGAGGAGCGAAGAACTTTTCAACGGGAATGATCTTGATGATTGGATATTTTTTCTCGGTGATAAGGACGAGACAACGGACCCTAGTGAGGTTTGGGAAATCCGCAATGGAGTCATCTGGTGTTCAGGAAAAACGGACGGATACATCCGCACCAAAAAGACATACCGAAACTTTAAACTGGCGGTTGAATGGCGATGGCCAAAATCCATTGGAGATAGCGGAATATTAGTTCGTATATACGGCGCTGACAAGCGATGGCCTTTGTGTGTTGAAATGCAAGTAGGAGGCACACGTACAGGCGATATACTTGCTATCGATGGAGAGTTAGATGATGGTGAAGTAGTAGATGGTATACATATCCAGAAGTGTCTGGGTGAAAACAAAGAAAGAGAAATCGGGAATTGGAACCTTTGCGAAATTGCATGCAACCTGGAACAAGTGATAGTTTCCATTAACGGTCAAGAAATAAATCGGACTACCGGGACATTCCCCTACCAAGGTCACATCGGATTACAAAGTGGAGTGGCACCCATTGAATACCGAAAGCTAAGACTAATGCCATTAGATTGACAATGGATTAGCTTTCATCTTTGATACTTGGCCAATCATTCCACTCAAACTCTAGTAACTACCTATAAGAATAGCAACCTCCAACTGACCATTCCGGGTGTTGAAGCCCAGTCAGTGAAACTGCCAATAGCTGACGACAAAAGGGTGGATCATCTAGGTCGGTGGGGGTTGTTTTTTATGTGGATTTTGGGTGTATTGGATTAGGAAGAAAGAAACGGGTTGAGGGAGAAAAAGGGTGCCGACTAAGGGCAGCTAATACCCGCCTGATTACCCCGTACACGAGTTATCTTTTGCGCGGGTATCAGTAGCAATGTTGAAGTGAGTCACTAGATAAGCGCAAAT
>PACG01000049.1 GCA_002699335.1 Candidatus Poribacteria bacterium | reverse complement strand
CTTACCCTCTTCAGATTGGCAACCGTGCTATTGGTCGGGTGCTGGCTGTCGGGGACGAAGTGACCCATGTTTCGGTTGGCGATCTTGTCTTCAGCCACATTCATCATCAAAGCCACTCTTTGGGTAGCCAGCTGGTATGTCGTATTCCAGATGAACTGGATCGAGCCGCTGCCTCAATGCTGGGCATGGCCCTGGTAGCATTAACCGGTCTTCAGACTGCCCAGCCTCAGCTAGGCGACACCGTAGTAATAACCGGTGCCGGACTGGTGGGGCAATTTGCGGCCCAATTGGCTACCCTATCAGGGGCATACCCCATTTTGATCGATTTGGTGGATCACCGATTGGAAGTAGCCCGCTCCTGCGGCATTCAAAACACCATCAACCCGATCCGGGAGGATGCGAGAGCAGATGTGATGACACTGACCAACAGCAAGGGGGCTGAGGTGGTTTTAGAATGTACCGGCGTTCCCACCGTGGCTACATCGTCCACCGAATACGCTGGCCGTAATGGAATGCTCGTCTTCGTCGGTTCACCCCGAGGCGAGTATCAAACCGACATTACACCCTTCCTGGAAAAGGTCCACCTCTGGCGATCGGGTGGAAATTTGACCTTACGCGGGGCACACGAGTGGAAGATACCGATAGAGGACAACGATTTCACCCGGCACAGTATGGAACGGAATTGTAAGTTGCTGGTTCGTCTAATACTTGAAGATCGACTCAAAATCGAACCGCTGGTTTCGCGTGTTTATGACCCGGAAAATGTCGCACAAGCCTATCAGGACCTGATTCAGCATAAGGATCAGGTGTTGGGAGCGATCTTCAATTGGACCAACTATCATCAATAAAACTAGGTCTAGTCTTAGAAACTTCACGAAAAATTATCTTAATACCGATCAGATAACGGCCAGAAAACCCAGAAAAACGTGTGTCGGAGTTGTTCTTTCATGTCTACTGGTAGCCATATTTCTCCTTTCAGTTGATGTTTTAGATTATAAAGGGATCCGGCTGTGGGTGGTGATCACAGCTTAGTCGTCTATTATACGCTGTCTACAGGTATCACCTGAGTGCCGACACGCAATTTGCTACCGATACCGTTTGCTGCTGTATCGATGGGCCAGCAACGACAGAATGATGATCAATCCTTTGAAAAACTGGACGTAAAATCCGGTTAATCCGGCTGCAACCACTCCTGTTTCCATAAAGGAGACGATGGTGGCCCCAAGCGCACCACCGACGACGGTTCCAACCCCGCCCCAGGTCGGTGTCCCACCCACAAAAACAGAGGCCAGAGCAGTGAGCAAATACCCGTCGCCAGTTGTCGGCCACCAGGAAAAATTGATCAAAACGGAAAAGACACCTGCTAGTGAAGCCCCCAACCCCATAAAAATGAAAAAAGAGATCCTAACGCGATTGACATTGATGCCCATCTGTTCCGCACTTTGGGGGTTATCACCCACACAGTGCACGCGGATGCCGTAACAGTGACGGTTAAAGACCAATACGCAAATCAGAGTAAACAGTAGCGCCCAACCCATCTGGGCCGGTAGGCCTAAAAAGGTACCAGCTAAAACATTGTGGAATAGACCATCCTGTATCTCCAATATAGTGATCGACCGGCCCTCGGTCAATATCATGATGAAGCCGCGCAGGAAGAAGTTGAATCCTAGCGTGCAGACCAGTGAGGACAGATGCCCATAGACCACAATTAGCCCGATAATCACACCGATACCCATTCCCACCCCAATGGCTACTATTAAGCCCAAAACCGGTGGAACGCCTTTTTGAATCAACAGTGAAAACACCCAGGAAGCCATGGCCATATTGGAGGGAAAGGACAAATCTATTTCGCCGCCGGTGACGGTGAAAACCAGGGGAACGACCAGGAAAATAGCCACCGGAAGGGTAATGAACACCGCGTTGTAGATGGCCGCGTCGGTGAATACCTTCGGGTTGGCGATCAGAAAGCAGGTCATCATTACAACCAGGAAAGAAAGCGTACTTAAACAGGCCCTATTCCGACGAATGAACAGGGAAATTGACGTTGTGTTTGTCATCGTTTTGGCTATCACCTATTCCTCAGGCGAACCAGACGGCGTTCACTCCTCAGATTGTGCCACCTGCTTCATGAAGCCGATCAGCTCTTCAGGGGTTTGATAATCCTCTTTGGTGCACTCCAGCACGAGTTTGCCTCGATCCAGAACCACAAACCTGTCGGCAATCCCAAAGACGTGGTAGATGTTGTGACCGATAAACACCACCGAACGACCGGAGGCTCTTACGTTTCTGACAAAACTGAAAACCTTCTCTGTTTCGGTCAAGGACAAGGCGGTTGTCGGCTCGTCGAGAATAATCAATTCAGCATCGAAATAGAGTGCTCTGGCGATTGCCACTCCCTGACGCTCTCCACCGGACAGTGTGCCAACGATGGAATCGGGGGTAAAAACCTCTGAGGTAAAGCCAATATCCCTCATCAACCGTTCGGCTTCGGAATATTGCTTCTTGTGATCGATAAAACCGAGACGGGATAGTATGGAGGCGTTGCTATCCGTTGTTTCGCGTCCCATGAAAATGTTACGCACGATTGTCTGCTGGACAGCCAAAGCCCGATCTTGAAACACCGTTTCAATCCCCGACTGACGGGATCGACTGGCGTTCCAGTCGGTTACGGGTTGATCCTTTAGCCGTATCGCCCCTGAATCCGGCGTGTAGACGCCGGCCAGGATTTTGATTAAGGTCGACTTACCTGCGCCGTTATCGCCAATCAAGCCCACCACTTCACCGGCCTTGACGTGCAAAGAGACTCCATTCAGCGCGTAGACATTACCGAAAGACTTCGAGATATTTTGCAGGGTGATAATAGAAGGCTTCATCGCTGTATTGTAGAAATCATTTCTGATCTATCGATATCCCTTACGAGCCAGCTCAGCCACCAGTTTATAATTCTCTGGCGTCACGAATCCTGCTCCAGTATCCACACTCAGCGGTTCAAGCCCATAGACCTTTTGCAGACAGAGGCTAAGGACCGGCAGATAGCCCTGCAAAAAGGGTTGTTGATCCGACGTCAGGTGAATCCACTGATCGTCAAAGGCATCCATGATCTGCGGACTGGTATCAAAACCGATAATAAAAATATCACCAGGCTTTTTTCGGGCTGTTTTCATGTAGACGGGGGCGTTTCCCAGAATCTGCCCTCCCGGATAAGCGACCACACGAGTGTCTGGATTATTGAGTAAGGCCGAGGTATGGACGGGTATCAGCAGGTTTGGATCCTTGGCCGAATCAGGTCCGGCAAATATCTTCACCACCTCCATCCCGATGTTCTCAAATGCCTTGACGGTGCCCAGTTCACGTAAAGCTCGGTTCCTCTCGTTCCAGGGCCCAAAAACGATGGCTTTATCGCCGGATTTCAGACTGAACCGCTTGATGGCCTCCGCCCCCAGGGCATAGCCTTGCGGGCTAAGATCGGCGCCGACGTATCCGCCTCCATGATTGGCGCGAACGGTCGGGACATCCACATTGAGGTAGGTCATCCGGATACCCGCTTTTTTAGCCTGCATGGCCAGCGGCATAATGGCATCGTCGGCCGGATGCCCCATCATGGCAATCCCATCCGGTTTGGTGGCAATCGACTCCCGTAGTTGTTGGATCATCGTTTCCATGGACCAGTTTGAGAAAAGGTACTCGACATTGGCACCGGTATCTTCTGCTGCCTGCAAGGCCCCGGCGTAGACAATGGAACCGAAGCCATCCCCCTCTGACCCACCCGTAAAGAAACGGATGCGAACGTCGGAGGCCCATTTTTTCTTTACTCCCTGCCCCCAACTGGTAGGCAAAACGAGGAGGGGAAATAGGGCCATTGTCAACCAGACAATAAGGGGCCTGATTTGAATCTTCATCTTTTCTCCCTGATATTCAGTATATTTATAAATAGTGTTGGGCCAATTTTAACGGATAAGCTCAAAAGACGCAAATCCTGAAGTTCCAAGAGATATCAGATCTGAATCGAACCTCCTAACCCGGCCAGATGAGACAGCTAGATATGGCCTCTTGTCATATGGATGGGTAAAAATCTCCGGCCTAAAGTATTAAGCAATACATGAAGCGTTCAACTGTTCACAACTATTGACAAACAAATGGTTTCAGATATACTAGAATGTCGAGTCTGGACCGATAGCCGTCTACTCCGATCAGACCAAAAATAGGGACGCTAAATCTCGAGAGGGAGCAAATTAGCATGACAGAGCGAAAAGACCTATCAGAAACCGTATATCGGCACCGAACCGATGGTATCGAGGAGAAACTTCAACTACTTTCAGAGGCATATCGGCTGGGAAAGGTTGATCTGGCCATGTCTTTATCAGAATCCATCAAGGATACGTTAGCTTTTGAACGGCAGGTCCGGGAACCGGAAGTCGATTACGTGCCTGGATTGGAGAGAACCGGCCAGGTCAGCGATCTGCCCTGGTCGTGGTTAAGCACACCTGTAAGCCCGCAGAACCATCGCCTTAGTGAATGGTCGTTTTTCAAGGTTATCGCGGTGCGAGAGCGCTACGGTTTGGATCGTCGGCAGGAGCCGGTAGATGTCGCCGCTCGTTTTGAGCACATACAAGACCCTCGACGTGAGGTACGCGTGGCCCGACTGGACGCCAATACCGGTCAACTGGTGGAGACAATCAGCCAGGTCTGCGACCAGCGAGATTATCACCCTGCCGCCTCTTCCACCAGTTATGCCTCGGCCAAACCGCAATCTTGCCACCTGATGTTTCTAGCCGATGTTGAGGCTAACGCCAGCACCGTATACCTGATTTTTTATGGTAATTCGGAGGCTGAACTGCCCAACTATCTGTCGGATCTGCAGACCAGCGGAGCAGACTACGGCCTTCGCATCGAAAATCACCACTATGCGGTCGATCTATCCGCTCAGATGGGTCAATTGGAACGTCTGACCTATAAGCAAGCGCACGGACTGGAACTGTTCGCCGGCGGCGAGGGCCATGGCGAGCCACCCAACATCGATTGGGCCCACGACTATCTGTCCTCAAATCAGTTCCAGAAGTTCCGCGTCACTAACTGGGCCACCTGTCCCAACTACGAGGTGGTTAAAGGTCCGGTCTGTGTTCAGGTTCGAAGATGGGGGTTCCCGCACAGCCCGGTCCACCCGCTATTCACACCCAGCCGGATGCACATCGATGTCACCTACAAGTTCTATGCCGGATTGCCCTACTTCATTAAAGAGGGCAAAATGGAGATGATCAAGGATTTTGAGCTCAACTATCTGCGCGACGACGAGTGGGTCTTCTCCGGCTACGCCTTCACCGAGACTGTTTGGATCGACCGTCAGGGTGAACTCCATGAAGGCCAGGTGCCGGAGGGTGAACAGGACGATTTGTGGGGCGTCGGTTTCTATAATCAACACAGCCGCGACGCCTTTATCGCCATCTGGCTGGAACATCAGGCCGACAACTTCGATGCCCTCTATCACAGCGGAGCTCCGGTGCTCAACTATAGCGGGCATGGCCAACTATGGAGTCGGTGGGCCGCACGCGATAACCCTCAGTTTCGGGCTGGCGCCTGCTTAAAGCAGAAAAACGCTTACCGGGTATCGCCTTATTCGGCGGAATCCGGACGGGAAGAGGTAGAGCGTCTTCGGCTTCGGTTATTGAATCCACTAGAAATAGACGCTGAGGTCGATCTGCAAAACCAAGTGATGCCAAAAATTACGGTGATGGCTGAAAATAGGCCTAACCCGGATAAGACCGACGAGACAGATAGGGCGGCTACTGCCGAGATGAAGGAGCGGATTTGGCAAGCCCTGCGCCAGGTGAAAGACGAGATGTTTTACACCGTCGACGCCAACGTGGTCGATATGGGATACGTCTACGATCTCAGCCTGAGAGGTGATGTGGTCTATATTCTGATGACCATGCCGCATCGTGGCCGACCCAAATACGGTTTTATGGCTACGCCGATCCGCCATCAATTGCTGAAACTGGATGGTATACGAGAGGTGATCGTCGATTTCACCTGGGAACCCGAATGGACGGTCGCTCGCTTAACTCTTGCCGGTCGCCTGGCCATGGGACTGAATGATGATACGCCCTCAAATCTAGACGGCTAAAACCAATCAGGCGAATTTATGACACGAAGGAATCGTTTCGTCTTTACGCTAATTTACATAATATGATACGATGATTTACCTGCCGAATGGATGATCAATACTACGTATTTGACCCTGCCGCTAGTTGAGTGACTATGGGCTTATATCAGATAATTTTTCTGGCGATTGACTATATAAAACTACCCCGATCTGTTTATTAACCCTCAACTGCTTGAAGTGAGATTAAGGCAAGTTTAGCCTATACATAACTATTGGGCTTTTACCGGGGCAAAGAATGAGAAAAGTGGCATATTTATCTGTATTGTTACATTGCTAACGGTTAGCCTATGGGCTGCGGAAGGTGAGAAGACAGAGAACCATACCTTTGTTGATCATTAACGTCAAGGTGAAACAGGTGGACTTTGAGCATGTGTTAATCTGCTATGATGCGGAAGATGCTGACGGGGATAGCATGACGGTTAGCGTAATAACAAGCAGTCCTTCGATGTACCAGTAACGGAACTAGAGGGGGCGGTCGGCGAAGGGGTATTTATACTAGCGGTACAGGTAAGGAGATCGTGTGGACTATCACTCAGGATGTGGCCTTGCATCAGTACGGTGAGAGTTATGTGGTGGTGATGGCTGATGATAGGGTTGAACGTGCTAAGCAGATTACTTGGGAGAAGGGCGGATCAGAAATGGTGCTGATCCCAGGCGAATCTTTTCAAATGGGGGACGCTATGAATGAGCCCGAGGTTCGGATGAAGCGGTTAGGGCCAGCACATACAGTGGAACTGGGCAGATTCTATATGGATGTCAACGAAGTGACAGGGGGGAAATTCAGGAAATGTGAAGAAACGGCTTAGGCTTAAAACAGAGATCCGTCTAACGGCCAAGGGCCAAATCAAATCCGTTTCAAAGTTTGCCCCTGGACAGAAAAACGCCCCCAGTAGGATGTAGAACTTAGACGGATAGTGGATATCAGGGCAGAGGTAATAGACGCTCACAGGTTGAGATTACGGGCCAAAAAGCACAGAAAGGAAGGTTGGATGCGGAGCCAAAAGAATACAATCGAGCTCTATCTGCGTTCCACGTTGGGGGTGAAAATAAAATCCGACAGCTTAAAAGGTTCAATATTCTATCTTATAGAGACAGAAATCTTAGAACAGGGGCTGGATTAAAATTCAATATCCTTGCTGGCATGGTTAATCTGAAAGCTGGATTCTAGAAAACAGAGCGCAATGGCATTGCCTACTATCAAAATTCATTACAATATGAGGCTATTTGACTTTTGCAGAAGGTCTATTGATTTACAACCACAATTAGGAAGAAGGCGGTTTCAGTTATCCCGCAACTGGGAATCCTAAGTAAATCTAAATCCATTTTTCTCCATTTATATAATCATGCACAACGGTGTTGAATTATAAAATGCGAGAGAATGGAGAGGATTTTCAAGTCTCAATCGATCAAATTTCTACCGTTTTCGGGCAGAAGTAGATCAGTTCACCAGGGCAATTTCTTCATCTATTGAAAGAGGGAAAGAGCCCAATCAGCAAACAGTATTTCCCCGTCTGAATTATCCGAGAAGTTCCTAGATTCTAAAACTGAATCTGGTTGTCCTCAAAAACAATCAATGGCTATGATGATACATATAAGCTGTTGATCGAAGTACTTGGTGATGTCTGTGTCGATTCTTTAACCCATCAAGACGATAGAAGATTTGTTCAAGTGTTAAAGAAATTACCTGTCAATGTAGTAGCGATTATTGACATCAGCAGGATTGACCTCAAGATAATTTGGCATATCACAGAAAACTGATTCGGACAAGTTTGAATAGTAAATAGCAAATTAAATTCCCTATTTCTTATTCTCAATTCTCAGCCGAATCAGCAGATTTAGCTAAACGAAAACCGACGAAGGAGGATTTTAAACTGGGGTAAAAATAGAAGCGAAAGGTTGTCGTGCAACGATGGGGCGCGTCCACCCAACTACCACCTCGAATTATCCGCCAGGTGCCTTTCTTAGGCCCCTTTGGATTTTGTTTGGGGGTGGTGTAATAGTAAGTGTCGCTGTACCAATCTGCCGTCCATTCCCAAACATTGCCAGCCATATCCATGACGCCGTAAAAACTTTTTCCTTCGGGATAACTGCCAACGGCTGTTAGACCATTAGGGTCATCAGGTGACCAGACGTTGGCTCTTGGTGCCGGAGCGCTGCCCCAAGGCCAGTAACGGTCAGTCAAACCCCGATTGGCTTTCTCCCATTCTGCCTCTGTGGGAAGTCTCATCTCTACTGATTTAGCGTATGCCACAGCATCGTGCCANGAAATGCCAACCACTGGTTGCTCGGGNAATTTCAGGGCACGCTCAGGCCAACTGCCAATACCATGCTCTCTCGAGAATGATTCAGGCCTATGCCGAGGATGCTTGAGCACAAACTGGTAATATTCNCGATTGGTGACTTCGTACTTGCCAATCTGAAACTCATTTATGTAAACGGAATGGGCAGGTTTCTCATCTTCAGCTCGGTTATCATTGCCCATGGTAAAAGATCCAGCCGGAATTAACACCATCTCTGGTGATTTCGCCCAGATGCCCGAACAACTAAGTAGATAGAGACTAAAGATCAAACTGGCGAAATTAAGGAGGTTCTTCATCTGGTTTTAATTGCTTGTATTGCTCGTAATGTTCATCGGCTTTTTTCTGGTTTCCAACTTGTTCATAAAGTCGAGCNAGGTTTAGATGAAAGTAAGGTACATCAGGGGCAAGTTCAACCGCTTGTTGGAACGCTTGAATCCCGTTTTGGGGCATTCCTTCCATAGCATAAATACTGCCTAGGGCGTTGTATAAAATTGGTGCGTCGGGTTTAATGTTCAAAGCCTGATTAATTGCCTGNCGAGCTGGAATTAAATAATCTAAGTTAATGAAGGCCTGGGCAAGGCCGTGGTAGTGACTAGGATTAGTGGGGTCTAATTCGATGCATTTTTGAAATGATTGTACAGCTTCGGGATAGCGTCGTTGGTCCATCAATAAGCGGGTGAAATCTTGCCAACCTTGCAAGTTAGTTGGGTCATTATGGGTCAACCGAGCCAACCGCTCGTACTCAGCAAAGGCTGTCTGAAGTTTACGATAATAGGTCAGCTTGGCGAGCCCTTCTTCTTGTCGACCTAGACGCATATATGCCGTGCCCAAACCGTGATGAGGTTGGGCAAAAGTTGTATCNAACGCAATTGATTGCTGGAAGTAGGGNATAGCCCGTTCGAACAATTTTAGGCTGACATGGGCAGCCCCAAGCTGTTGCCAGGCCACGGCATCCACTGGATGATATTCAACATACTGGGATAAATGTACGATTGCTTCNTCAAACTGACTCAGTTTGATCTTAGCTCGACCAAGTANATTTAAGGNACGNGCATGGTCAGGAATCAAAGCTAATGCACGGTNAGCCNCNTCAACCGTCGCTTGCCAATCGCCAAGTTCAAANTGAGCTGCTCCCAGTGAATACAACACCTCGGCATTATTGGGATTCAGTTTAAGTGATTTTTGATAAGTGACAATCGATTTTTGCCAGTTTTTAAGCTCGGAATGAGCCCAACCTAGATAGTGGTAGAGTTGAAANTGGCCGGCCTCTTGTTCTAAGGCCAATTCAAACGACTCAACCGCTGATTGCTCCTGACCGTGAAACATGGACAACAATCCTCTCTCAAAATGCGAAATATATTGAAGGTGTGTATTAGTCGAGGCTTGAGCGGCAATCGTGATTAACCAACAAATATGAGCTAATGCCCACCATGGTTGTGAAGTTACAACTTTTGCAATTTTCATTTCTGTTTGTCTGAATAATGTCAATTTACTCTATACTTTGATTCAAGTACGATTTTCTCTTTTCCCATCTGGACAAACTGGAACCAATTTTCTGCCCCCTAGCTAGCATTGACCGAAAGACTGGTTTTTCCCTCTACCAAGATACTGTTTACTTTATAAATTAATTGATCGGCTAAATTGGTATTTAGACTAAACGGGCCTTATATTAATAGAGTGTTCTAGCATGTTCTGTGAACTGGTCTTCATGGTATCTAGCCATATNGCGGATATACGAAGACCCAGTTTCGGTGGTNCAATCAATCTAAATGACCACACTTATTGGAATGGACTTGATGGATTCTAGTAGCGAACTAGATTAGTTTTGGTATATTCTGATAGGAATTGGATTCGTGTTTCCCGGACAAAAAGGCCTTTATCGAGTAAAAGGTTGTTTCAACGGTTGGATCGAATTGCTACAGGTGGGATATCCAAACCTTCCAAACGTTTTAAAATCCTAAAATATTGATGGCCGGATGTTCTTGACTACAAATTCTGAAGACATATGTGGGTCATTAGAGTTGGGCCTGAAAAACAAAAGCACGGCCACCTCGTCTAATATCCTTTAATTGGGAATCCTCTGATCTAAANTNCTGCCGTAAGATATTCTGGNCTATTTGGGTCGGTTCATGTTTTGGTAGAGTATTGGCATTCACAATTTAGACCAGTGTATGAAGCAGTAATATCATCTCCATCAATTTCTTCGAGGAACATTATCTTGCATTAGTTCATGTTTGTCAAAGTTATGCTTCTNTCAACACAAACTGGTAGTATCATAATTCAGACACAAATTATATGGGTATTTANTCCAAGTTAATTTTCCNAAATTAANTTNTGATAACGNTAAGGTCTAGCCTTCGATTTTTTGCGAGATAACATCTCATCCACCGTATATGTGNAGTGATATAACTAAGGTTGATGAACGTTGACGATAAAATATACCTCCGTTGGGCCATATAAACATTTAGTNCCAGAGGTTCGAAGGTNTGGTAGGTTTGACGGCCAAATTCATCTNCCGCTTCTTGTCTNCGTTCAGCTAGCGGTTCAACAACGACACCAATCGTTCATCNACANGGGGACGAATTATTTCGGTTGGCATGTATGTTTCAGCCAGACTCCCCCAGTCTAGCGATGCCATAACGNATTGGTTCAACGCTCGTTATTATTCCTGGTTACTATTTTTTCATTCTGGTTGTTTTGGTATTTTGGCTACAGGCAAAAAAATCCCGACCGTCANCCACAGAATCTAGACAACGGTCGGGATCTAAAGCTAGCTTATATAANAAATGGTTATTCTAGCGAGATGCTTTGATATTGGCCCAAGTAACAGCCGTTTTGTCTTTTGGATCCACAGCCGTAATGACCTCGAAGAATTTGCCGTCAGTGGTTGGAGCGATTTGCAAGTCGCCGTCTGTTGGACTAAACTTTAAGTTGACATAGTCAGCGCCGCCAGTCTCACCGCANCGANAGACCAAAACATTTTCGCCCTTATTTAGCGTGACTTTGGTCGGATGGGTAACTTTCGTGGCAGCCCCTGTCCATTTTTCGTTATCGTAGACCTTTTTACCGTTCAGCCAGATATGGGCGTAGTCGTCGTGGGCTGGGTTCATCGTGGTNGNNCGNCCCTTGGGGTCTTTAATCACAATGATACCGTGCCATTCGATATTGCTCAGATCTTTGCCTTCACCTTCCAAACTGGTCGACATATTCTTATCATCTTCCACCACAAGAGTGACAATCTGCCACTCCAGGTTTCCACCGTTTTTGGGTAAATTGACAGTTGAAGTTTTAGTNAAATGCAGGTTTTTGCCAGTAGAGAGGGCATCCTGTTTTAAAGCACCCCCTGTTCCTTCTGATAACCAGTCTGTCTTGGCAGAGACTGCAAAACCACCGGTGTCCTTGACCAAGTCTAGTCCCCACCATTTGGAAATCCAGTCATCCCCCTTCTGATATTTTTGAGCGCTAGCCACAGGAGCGATAGCAACGGCTAGTATTAAGGCTAATAGAGCAATAGATTGTAGCTTCATCTTATTTCCTTTCTTTGGTAATTTTCAAAATATGTGGATCGTCAGTTAGTAGTTCTATCGGTCAGAAATCCGACAGTCATAACTAACGGTAGGTTTTCACTTCCGCCCAAATGGTTGCTAGCTTATTTTCAGCTTCAACAGCTAAAGCTTGGACATGTTGAAAAAACTTTTTATCAGTAGTGGGCAAAATCTTGAGATCGCTATCGGTTTTCTCAAAATGCAAATTAACGTAATCTGCGCCACCAGATTCTCCGCATCGGAAAAGCAAAATGTTGTCGCCTTTCTTCAGTTTGACTTTAGTTGGATTTTTAACGATTCGAGCTCCGCCAGTCCATTGGGAATTGTCAAAAACCTTCTCTCCATTCAGCCAAATGTGGGCATAATCGTCATGCGCCGGGTGTATTTTGGTAGTGCGAGCCGACTTAGATTTGATGACGATAAGACCATACCATTCGATATTACTCAGATCACCTTCCCCATGGCTGGTCGACATATTCTTATCATCATTGGTATTGATTTTTATGACATCCCACTTCAGATCACCACCATTTTTGGGAAGCTTGACTGATTTAAGGGATTTTAGTTTACGGAGCCCACCTGGCGTAGTAACTTCAGCATCTTTCAGCTTCTTGTTGGTACCTTCTGCTAACCAGTCGATTTTAGCTGAGGCGTTAAAGCCACCATTGTTCTTTACCAAATCCATACCATACCAGTATTCAATCCAGTCCTCACCAGCAGGTTGAAATTTCTGTGCCCAAACTTCACACAAAAGTGCTGATAAAACAACATAAAACAACAAAAAGTAGATACTCGTTTTTTTCACCTTCCACTAGCCTCCAGCCTCTGAAAATCCAGAGGGTATTATAAGGTTATGTTCTGTTGGCCCGACGCCGCTTAACACCACTAATAAGTGGCGAATTGTAACACGATCTCCATACCAAGTCAACGTGTTTCTCAGTTGCTTTTCAGCCTTGAAACGACCTCTGTACTTCGCTTTACATCTAGATTAGTAGTATTTTAACTTGCTAAAGTCCCACTCTCCAGATTTAACCACTGTATTTCTTTCGCCGTTAGTTCAACCTCAACGGCTCCCAAACTGGAGCTGAGCTCATCCAGGTTGGCTGGACCAAAAATAGGAAAAGTAGGAAAAGGCTGATGCATGACGTAAGCCAAGGCAACCTGAATTGCAGTACAACCTTTCTCCTGCCCTAGCTGTTGAGCTCGATTAAGCCGCTCAAAGTTATCGTCGGTATAGTAGATGTCGACCACGTGTGAATTGTCTGGCTTGTCGGGACTAAAGTTTCCGCTAAAGAATCCTCTGGCTTGAGAAGACCAGGGGATCAAGGGAAATTGATTCTCATTGTGCCAGTCCCATGCGGCTTGGTCAGTTAGAAGACAACCGGACCAATGAGGTTTCTTCGCAACAGCCAAGCCGATATTGTTACTGACAGCGATCAATGGGTGTTTGTCCGATTGCATTGCGTACTCATTGGCCGCTTGAACGCGAGTTGGTGACCAGTTGGAAACACCAGCAGCACGGATCCGTCCCCGCCGAATCTCTTGATCCATATAATCGACGATTGTTGAAACGGGAATCTGCTCATCGTCGCGGTGCAAAAGATAGAGATCGAAGTAATCGGTTTGGGTACGAATCAAAGAGACTTCCAGCTCTGCTCGCACCTCCTCTGGCGAAATTCTGGGACGAGGAACACTGCTGTTGGGGTGACCTCCTTTGGCAATCACAAAGGTTTGGCTGCGATTTTTACGATGCTTCATCCACTGACCAAGCACCCGCTCGGAATCTCCACCTGAATAGGTATATGCGGTGTCAAAGGCGTTGCCACCGGCTTCACTAAAACGATCAAAGACGCTGTAAGCCCCGTCAAGATCACCCATGTGAAAGACCATTGTTCCCAAGACCAGTTGGGAAACGTTTCGATCTCCAAGTTGCAGGTATTTCATAGTTCCCTCCTCAAAATCAAAAAAAACTGCCGATTCGAACGGTTATATAGACGCTGTCTGGTTGCAGATCGACACCTACCAGATTTTAAAGTTAGTTTGTTTAACAAAGCCAGTCAACTGCTAATCGTTTTTGGAAGCCTAGCTATCTCGCAGGAATTGGTTCCCATTATAAAAA
Organism: Candidatus Poribacteria bacterium; assembly: GCA_002699335.1. Next base: position 21,992 of record PACG01000049.1, on the reverse strand, counting down.
AGGCCAGCACAACATTAAAGATAAAAAGATTATCGAGGTCCTTGACTCACTTTAGAATTCTGCCTGCGTACCCGTCTTCTCGCAGAAATCAGATCGATGTAATTAGCCTGTCAATAAATCAAGACTGTCGATTGGACAGGTAAGCGGATAACGCATGATCAAATGGGGTATCGGTGTTAATCTGAACGTAATCGATCATATTGGCACCGCACCCCCGTTGATAATCTTGGATAAACCTGTTAAGTTGTTCAAGGTAACTGGACTTAAGACTGTCTGCTTGCGTTACCAACCGTTGTCCTGTTTCCAGATCGCTAAAAGAGATTGCGCCTTGAAAAGGGAAGGTTTTTTCCGCTGAATCGAGAAGGTGAAAGACGATTACTTCGTGCTTTCGATGCCGAAAGTGTTTCAATGCCGATAGAACTTTCGGCGGCTGATCTAATAAATCAGAGATAACAATCACTAATCCCCGCCGAACAATCCGTTTTGCCAGATCGTTTAATACTGTTGCCACATCTGTTTCTGCATCAGCGGTGATCGACTCCAGTATTGAGATAATAGCCTGCAAATGGGTTGGGACGCCACGAGGTGGAATATAGTCACGGATCTGTTGATCGAATGTGACTAACCCAACTGAGTCACGCTGTTTCAGCATCAAATAGGCCAGAGAAGCAGCCAGGTAACAACCGTACTGTAATTTACTAATACCGCTATCATCAAATTGGTAGGTCATGGATTGGCTGGCATCTAGAACCAAATAGACCCGTAAGTTGGTCTCTTCTTCAAATTTCTTGACGTAGTACCGGTCTGATTTACCAAAAACCTTCCAGTCGATGTGGCGAATCTCATCACCCGGCATGTACTGGCGGTGCTCCGAGAACTCGACACTGAATCCCTGATAGGGGCTTTTGTGGAGTCCTGTCACAAAACCTTCGACTACCAACCGGGCGACCAGTTCCAAATTCCCCAACCGGGAGAGCGCAACCGGATCTAAATAGCGGTGTTTGGTTTGCATCTAATTATCCGAGTTATCTGAGGCCAATCATTGTTGATATTGTGTCATCGGGACAAACCGAACACCACCGTAAGATTTCTTCACCAGTTTGCTTTCCATTCTGGTAATCTGTAATAAATCTTGTTTAGTTTTACCAATCGGCAAAACGATTTTTCCGCCTATTTCCAACTGATCAATCAACCGATCAGGTAACGTCGGTGGAGCTGCGGTGACAATAATTCGATCGAATGGGGCCTGATGCTCCCACCCTGAATAGCCATTCCCGACTTGCCACTCAATATTTTGATAATTCAGACCTATTAATCTTTCCCATGCTTGTTGCGCCAAATTGTCGATAATCTCGATGGTATAGACCTGCTCGACGATCTCAGCCAGGACTGCCGTCTGGTAGCCACAACCGGTACCGATCTCCAATACCCGTGATTCGGGTTGTAGATCTAGCAACTCCGTCATTAAAGCAACAATGTAAGGTTGGGAGATAGTCTGTTCAAACCCAATGGGGTAAGCTTGGTCGTTATAAGCATCGGACCGGTATTCTGGTAACATGAACAGATGACGTGGCACACGCTGCATGGCAGTCAAGATCGCCTTCGACCTAATTCCCCGGTTGTGGATCTGTCGTTGCACCATCTGTTGTCGCAGTTTTTGGAAGTGATCTTGATGAGGTAGGTGAGATGATTCCAATAGTGCTGGCGTAGCGGAGGAGAAAAAATCTTGTAACGTTGCTTTGATTCGAAATTGAGGGATAGGCTTTGAATCGCGTTTCATTTACTTGTCTAATCTAAGCTCGTATGGCGTCAGTGACCACAGGTAATTATATCGCAAACGATGGACTAGCGTGGCCGTATTCTGTCTCCAATCTGATCGATTGGCAATAGACCTCGGCCACCACTCCAAGAAAAAAGACGATTTAGGCGAAATCCGCTCTACCTCAGTTTCATTCGGGTCTAGTTTAGCCAGTTGATGCGCGACCATAATTGCATCCGTTTCACCACCAAGTTGGTCGACTAAACCGTTTTCCAGAGCCTGACGACCAGACCAGATTCTACCTTGTGCCGCTTTATCTACTGCTTCTATCGACAAGTTTCGACCGTTTGCGACTTTCTGTACAAAATCATCATAGATCTCTTCAACGTCGGCAGTCAACTGCTGACGCTGTTCCCCGGTTGATTTATGGTGTATACTCCAAAGGTCAGCGTTTCGACCTCGTTTCAGGATCTGGTGATTAATTCCCAATTTTTGGTAAAGTCCATCTACCACCGGCTTCATACCAAAGACACCGATTGATCCCGTAATGGTGCCAGGGTTAGCCAAAATCCGATCAGCAGGTGCGGCGATGTAGTATCCGCCAGAAGCAGCGGTATCTGCCATAGAGACTACCAAAGGCTTTTCCTCTTTCAACTGGATTAGTTTTTGCCAGATAATATCAGCCGCCAACACCGCTCCGCCACCACTATCGATACGAAGCACTACCGCCTTGACCGATGGGTCTTTCGTCACCGATTGTACCGCTGCCGAAATCGTATCTGCCCCCATGATGGATTGGCCAAAAAACGGATCAGCCCAGCTTTCACCCGTCATCATATTGCCGCTGGCTTCAATCACCGTCACCTTTGGTTTCGGCAGTTGCCAATCGTAATCCAATTGATTGTAGTAAACGCTGGTCTCCAGTTTCTCTGCTTGAAATAGCTCTTCTAGCTGATGACGGCTAGCAATTCTATCCACCACCTTATTTTCCACAGCGCGTTGGGCCGTATAAGGGCCTTTGTCGATCAGTGTCTTGATCTCGTCTATAGATTTGCCACGGCCTTCAGCCACAGCCTGCGTCAGTTGGTCATACAGATCATCCAGCACGGCCGTTAAAGACTCGCGGTGTTCATCGGACATTTGGGTTTCTGTAAACGACTCGGGCGAGTTTTTGTACTCCCCAATCTTCAGTACCTCGACTTCGATCCCCAGTTGATCTAGTAGCTGCCGGTAAAATGAGACCTCGAACCGAAGGCCAATTAGATCGACCGTACTGGAAGAGTGTAGCAGTATTTGGTGACAGGCACTAGCTAATAGATAGTTACCGGTCGAGCAATCTCCCTCCAGATAAGCGTATGTTTTCTTGTCCTGTTCCTGAAAATGGAGAATCTTTTGTCGCAACTCCTGTATCTCCCCAAATCCCAGGTCGGAGGATTCAAAACGAATGAGTGCCCCCTGGATTCGTGGGTCTTCGCTGGCAGAATCGAGGAGATCTCCAATTTCCTCTGCTTTTAGATCCAGATAAAATCGACGACGAATAGGTTTGGTCTTAAACGCTTGGGTGAAATTGAGAAATCCAACGCTTCCTGTTCCTGTTGCATGACCGGTTGACGTCGAGATAGGCCGATAAGCTCCAAACCCAAACTGTGCCAAGTTGATCTGAAACTGAAAGGCGTAGCCGTCCGGCGTCAAACCTGCTTTTAGGATCAACGGATCTACAGGTCGTACCTCCAATCCCAAGAGAAGATGGTTTGAAAGCTGGTAGTCAATATTTTTGTTGAAAATATCTTTCCCTACCTGCCAATCGCAAGAGAGCGTCATTCTGGAAGTGCCTGGACGAATAGCGAAACCGAGATCCAGTGATTTCCCAAAATTCGGATCGTTGCTTTCGCCAACGTAGTTGTTTCTAAGAAAGTGAGGAGTAGATGAGTTGCGGTTAAGGTCTCGCACTACCATACCAAAGGATAAAAACCTTTGCCGGTAGAGAGCCCCTAGCGACCAAGATCGGTCAGAGGTATCCTTTTTGGCTCTGCTCCAACCGTAACTTACGCCCAAAGAAAAGCCAGATCCAAGCGAGAATCCACTGGCGATGGTGTAACGCTTAAACCCATTTACACCGCCCAGGCCTTCCACTGAAAAGCCAGAATTGGGGGTGGCAAGGAAAAACCCCTGGTTACTACGTTTAACTGATTGATTTTGAGAGGATCGCAGATAGTGTAAATCCAGGGTTTGATTGTGGCTAAGACCGGCTGGATTAAAAAAAGAGGCTAACGCATTGTCACTGCTAGCAACGGAAGTTTCCGGTAAGGTAATACCAACCGGTGGCTGAGAGGTGGCGATAGAAGTCAAAATTGACCCCGGCCAAATAGAAAGGCATAATATCCAAATATAAATTCTCACTTAGACGATGTTTTGTCTCCGATGAAGTGGTTAAGTTTCCAGCTATTTTCCCACTCGATTGGAGATATGTTATCATTTGAAGATAGCGATTACCAAACTTTCAACCATCCAACTTTGAACGCCAATGGATTTACTCGAATTGCTCTTTTTTAGGTTATAGCTTCCAATTGGACCGAGTGCCGGGGCGACTCAAGCGCCGGATGGCTGAAAATTTCACTTGCCCGAGGTAAGCATCTCCCTGACGAGTTCCTGCCAAAACAAGTCGAGTTACACTCAAGAAGGCACTATGAAAGTTTTTATTTTAGGAGATCTGGAAGGGACTGCGGGTGTGGTCGACTTCAAGTCACAGACCTATAGCGACGCCAAATATTACGAGCAAACCAAACGGTTAGCGATACTGGAAATCAATGCCTTGATTGATGGTGTAATCGCTGGTGGGGCAACAGAGATCTGGTTTTTAGACGGACATGGTCCCGGCGGAATTGACTACGAGTTGATGCACGCTGAAGCTAAAATGGTGATTGGCCGACCAATTTCAGCCCCCTGGGGATTGGATCCCACTTTCGATGCTATGTTACTCTACGGCCACCACTCAATGTCCAATACGAACTGTGGGGTTTTATGCCATAGTTGGAGTTCGCGTACCATCGACAATTGCTGGCTGAACGGGAAGCTAATCGGCGAAATCGGGCTTAACATATCACTCGCCGGTGAGGTGGAGGTACCAACGATTTTCGTTAGTGGTGACAATACTGCCATTGCAGAAGCTAAAGAATATGTTCCCGACATCGCCTCCGTCGAAACTAAAGTTGGTCTTTCTCAAACCAGCGCACTCTCTATTTCACCTCTTAAGTCGCAACAACTCCATCGCGAGGTGGGTGAAATAGCCATGCGGTTAATCGGTCAAATCAAGCCGTATTACACTCAACCGCCTTACACCTTTAAAACACAGTTACTGGAAGCCACTGGGCTGAAATCGAAAGCTCATCAAAGCCATGTTGAAATAGTCAACGATCGGACCTATCAGGTAAGAGGACAAACGTTAGTCGAAGTTGCCAGCAAACGGTAAATACAAGAGAGCGTTAAAGTATTAAGACGACCTGCCCGGTCAGATATGATTGGTGACTTCTATAGATGACAGAAGCCGGCTAAAGTGCCTGGGTAGTGTGTGCCTGCTGGAACATACCCTAAAATTAAGCCGTCAATTAACTTGCTATGATCAGCCACTATACCAGTTGATTCTTCCGCCGTTACGCCTTTAGACATCAATAAATAGAAAGTATCCCGGCGTAGGCCTCTGGTGGTAAAGAAGTTACCCTGTCCCTTAGAAATGACCAGATCGGCATTCAAGATCGCGGTGGCGAACTCAGTTGTAGCTTGATGCAGGTTAGTCCCAATGGTGATGGAACCAGAAGAAATGAATTGGATATCACCAGCGTAGATCTGCTGAGGCAGTTGTTGAAAAAACGGATGCTCAGCCATTTGGTATAGGTCTGCTACAGTAGCATCGTTACTGGCAGGTTCAGGTTTCCCAACTACCGTGATCCGATGACCGAGTTCGACCAATTGTTCAACCAACCATAGATCGAAGACAACTTCCCCATCGTTATCAACCAGCCACACAATCGATTTTGGATCAGCCTCAATTACATCTTGGGAGAAGCGATCAAAACAGTTGATTGAAAAGTCCGTACTAACTGCTGCTGATAATGCCTGATCGAAGTAGGATGGATTGTCGGTCAGTTTTTTGATTACTCTGGCACTGCTGTAATCGATGATATTGCCAGCGATTACCAGCCTCAGTTTTTGTTGCCAATCGAGTTTGGGTGCCAACTGCTGAAAAGCGGTCTGACGTGCTAGTCGTTTATCTCTATAATAGGGATCCGGATTACCGGTTACTATCTTGACAATTTCAAAGACTGCCCCCCAAACCTGCTCAGCAGTTAGGTCTGAAACGACATACTCACCGTCCGACCGTTTAAGATCTAGCAAGTCAACGACTGCTTGTTCGGCAATACCAGCCAACAACTCATTTCTAGTAGATCTGGAAATGAGCTCGGTTTTGGAATGGCTACGAATGTGTTGTCGAAGTTGCTCCCAATCTGGTAGGTGCTGCTTTTCTCCAAGAGTAAAGACACCGGGCAAATAGGGTTCAGTGACAAGTTGATCCCACCAAAGTGTCTGCGGTAGGGTGGGGACCCCGATCACTCGATGATCCAAAATAGTCTGGGTTGGAATTACTGTTGCATTGGCAGTCACCGACCACAGTTTTACCGCAGCATCCACTTGTGCTGCCGTAAAATTAGCCTCTTGAATTTCAGTTTTGGTGCGTAACCCAGAAATTGGAGTTGAGATCGGCAGTTCAATTTGGTTGTCGGCGAAAACGGTATCATCGGCAGTGACATCTATCAAACTGGTCCTGTCACCAACAATCGTTTTACCGGTCAGGGTGACATTTTCCAGTCGGCAATAATCGCCAATTTTAACTTCTGATCCAAGGTGAATACGGCCTAACAAGTGACAACCAACACCAATCTGTAGGTCTTCATCAAGCGAATGGAGTGAATTGGATTGAAAAGTAATCTGGGCTTGTGGGTCAACACGTACCCCTTTTTCAGCTAATAGTGTCCTAGCCTGGCTATAGCGGAGTTCCTCACCGGCCAAAACGTTCGACCAACGATTGACGCCAGAAACTAAATTAGCCTGGTGGACATAGGCATTTGTTTTCAGCCCATCCTGGTAAAAATGTCCAATCAGATCGACATGGTGAAGTTCGGTTCCGTTCTTATGAGACTGGAGTCGGTCGAGCCTCTCAATCATGGCTAGACGGCGAACCAGTGTGATACCAGTATTGGTGTAGGCAGTACCTTGCTCTAGCCGTTGCCACATTTCAGCTTGCTCTGCTTCTGTCATGTCGTACCACTCTTTGGTACCCATAAAACGTCCCTCTGGATCAAAAAAGAGCCCACCTTTATCGACGACGGTTTCCGGTTTTTTGGCACAAAGCGTAATATCTGCCTGCCGAATAAAGTGAGAAATCAGCGTCCGCCAGAAGATATTCGGTGGCAAAAACGGTTCATCCCCGAAAGCGACACCGATAAACTCGGCGTTCGAATTTTGGAGTTCAGGTAGAGCCGCGCGTAAAGCACCACCTGTACCGTCTGGTGTTTCTTGTACACAGAGAATCACCTGGTTCGTGTTGAGGCTTATTAGGCGTTGATAGGTTACAGGATTGACTACGATAATGTGAGGACGAGTTGTCGGTAAGTGCTGACGAGATAGATCTAGTACATTTTTCTGGCCAAACCAAATATCCAACATCTTGTTAAGCCGTCCGGTAGGATCAATCCGAGATCCCTTGCCTGCGGCTAACACAACCCATTGTGGATCGATTTGTCGTCGGATCTGATCCGTATTGCCCAGTCGATCTATCGCAATGGTAAAGTCTTCGATCAAACGGTCGGTTAGACCATCTATATCAGCTAATGAATAGCCAAAAATGGATTTATAAAGGCTCGAAGTTTGAAGTTTAAAAACTCCTTTACACTCCGCACCTCCCACTTCACGCTTCACTATTCCAGCCTAAAATTCGGGTTTAGCCGGCTGCTGTTTTGAATTTTTGGTTCTCTTCGCTAAATTTACAAGTAACTAAAAAGGCGTCGTTGCCAATTGCGATCATTTTGACGCCCGCGTCAAGCCATCGCTTTCCAGATTCAAAGTCATTGACATAACTGCCTAAAATTACCCCACGTTTCTGGACAGTCTCAATAATAGTTTCAACGGCCTCGACAACTTTCGGATGTGCCAATTCACCAGCAACTCCTAGCGAAGAGGAGAGATCATAGAGCCCGATAAAGATGACATCTAAAGCGTCAACATCCAGGATTTCTTCTAGATGATTCAAGCCGGCTACCGTCTCGATTTGACCTATTAGAACTAGATCCTGGTTTGATTGCTGAAGCAGATTAACACCGTCAAACTGACGGAAGTCACCATAATCAGTATGTCCAATACCAAAAGCCACCCCCCGGTCGCCATCAGGCGGGAACTTGGCGTACTGCGAAACCATTTTTACATCTTTAGCCGATTCAAGACGAGGCACCATTAATCCCGCTGCTCCCGCATCAAGTGATCTAGAAACAAAATGGCGATCAATCGACGGGATGCGAACGATCGCTGGAATGTCAGAGCCTCGCGCTGCCCGAATCATTGAGCCTACCGTCTGCAAAGAGAACATAGTGTGTTCTAGATCTACGATGAGATAGTCCGCTCCCGCGCTAGCTAGGATGGTCGCCATCTGTGGCACAGCAAACTCCATCACAAAAGTGCCGACCATTACCTGCTGGTGTCGGAGATTCTGCTTCAAAGATTTGTAGTTACGGTACACGATCTAAACGACTCTCGATGGGGAGAGCATGTCCGAGACCTGATCGGGGGGAGGGCGTTGATCCACGTAACTAACAATATCTTGCATCAAGCGCCGGGCACCGGAAACAGCGTAGGAGGGAGTTAACATCCCTTGACCAATAGTCAAGATACGCTGGCAATATTCGTAAGCTGATTTCAGTTTGCCAGCGTTGTGTTCATTCTCTGCGAAGTTAAAATAACAAATTGTACCACGCAACCAACTTTCGTTGGCCTTTTCCAAAATATTGGCACGAGAGTACTGATCGCCAGATCTTTCATACATTTGGCCTGCTTGTCGCCATTCACGATTGCGTTCGAGGTTAACTGCCAGCTTAATGTAATGATCGCCGGCAGATCGTGCGCACCGCTTGGCACTACGAATTTTACTGGCACTCTGATAGGCTAAATGCGCGCGTGAGAAACAATTTGCGGCCAATCCCCAATTGTTTTTCTCGACAAAGGTCTTAGCTTGAAGAACGTAAAAGTCACCGAGCTCTCTATAATTTTTCTGGGCCGATTTGATCTTTCCCTGTTTCTCATAGTTTTCTGCTCGGGTTAAAATTTGTATGGCTTTGGTTTCATGAGCGTACTGTGCCGACTGATGTAGAGATCTTAAAGCAGATTCCGGCCGATTGTTATTGGTTGCAGAGGGGCATTCAGGACGAAGGCCAGAAGCCAAAGAAGGTGAGCCCTTAGTTGTGTTCAATACTGGAGTAGGTTGAGGAGACAAGGTTGCTGGAGTAGGCTGTTGACTCAGAATTTTTTCGGTCAGCTGTTTTTGCAAAGATTGAGGCTGTTGCTGAATAAAGGCCAACAGATCCTCTGCTGTTGGTACTGTTGGTATCTGCTCTACCACTTCTAATAGCTTGTTAAAGATCCCATTGGCCGTCTTAATCGTTTCGGTACCGGTTAGACTTAACAATGCTGCCTGCTTAACCTGCTTGAGCGCATTGAGCGGATCCAGTGTGCCAGCACGATCATAATGTTGCCCAACCTTTTCGGCATAGGTTTCGGTTTCTACTTGATCCCGCTCGTCGATCTTTCGACGCCAGACATCTACTTCAATCTGCTCGGCGACTTCAGTTGGAATTCGCCAATCTTGACGTTCGGACTGTAAAACCTCACTCCAACTATCACGTGCCGATCGAGCGGTAATCATCCGCTGTGCGGTCTGAGCATATTGTTGGTTTCGAATCCGAACTAGTTCCTGCGTCATTTCGCTTGCCGTCTGGTATCGGTCACGGGGATCCGGGGCTAGCGCTTTATGTAGAAAAGCACTCAAATCTGCATCCAATTCGATAGGGAGTTGAAGTTCAGCGGCCAATTTTCGTTGCTTGATTTCATCGTGGTCGCGACCAGAGAAGGGGTAGCGGTGCACCAGCATCTCATAAATAATCAAACCGGTCGCGTATAGATCTGTCCGAATATCATAATTGCCATCGTACTGCTCTGGTGACATATACTTACGAGTGCCTGTAATTGTCGCTGCATAATCACTGGTCTCTTCTAAAATGCGCGCCACACCAAAATCAGAGATCTTAGCAGTAAAGTCAGAGGTAAGTAAAATGTTTTGCGGTTTTATATCTCGATGGATGATATTCGACCGGTGGGCAGCGGAGAGGCCTGTACAAATGTCGATGGCAATACAAACAGCACGACTCGTTGGCGGAGGATTGTTAGCAATCATCTTCTGCAGATCAATCCCATCGACAAACTCCATCACAATGTAAGCTACATATTCACCATCGCCCGGCTCGACGGTGTGGATGGAGGCAATGTTCGGGTGTTCCCAGTTGATGCCAAGCGCATGCAACTCAGTGAAGAAGTACCGGATTCGATTTCCTGTATAGGCTGATTTAGGGATGACCTTGATAGCGACAGTTCGCTTAATCAGTTGTTCGGTCGCCCGGAAGACGGTCGAGAAACTGCCTTGACTAATCAGTTTCTCGATCCGGTATTTGTTGAGTAGCAGTTCGTTGATCCGCACACCAAATAGTTTTTAAAGGCCAAAATGTCGTTAATGTCTGAATTTTGATACAGAGATTAACACACTAAGCAAGCGGTGTCAACGCCTAAATCGTTTGCCCATCTGGATTTTCTTGCTTTTTCCTTGTTTCTTTGACAACGTCAACTAACCGACTCGATGTTTCCTTTAACTCATCAAACCGTTTTTCTGAAATAATTTTATTGTTGACGAGTGTGCTTCCGATACCAAGTGCGGTCGCACCGGCAGCGATAAAGTCGGCTGCATTATCTAACCCAATCCCCCCGGTCGGAATGATTTGAACCTGTGGTAGTGGGGCTTTAATGCCCTTAATGTACGAAGCCCCAGAAACATCTGCTGGAAACACCTTAACATAATCAGCCCCTAATTCCCAGGCTGTCAAAATTTCTGTTGGCGTAAATGCACCAGGCATAACAACCTTCCCATACCGATTACAAAGGTCAATCACGCTAGATTTAGTGGTAGGACTAACAATAAATTCGGCTCCCGACAAAATTGCCATCCGGGCTGTTTCTGCGTCAAGGACAGAACCAGCACCGATTAGCACCTGATTGCCATAGGTTTTGGAAACTTCACTGATGACAGCAAGTGCTCCAGGAGTTGTCATCGTTACTTCAATTACATCAACCCCACCAGCCCGGATAGCATCCACCACATTTATCAACTCGCTGGCATCGTCTGTCCGAATAATAGCAACAATACCTCTGTTCTCAATTCGGTTCATCTGCTCATGTTTGGTCATAGATCCCTCGCAACCGTTATTTTATTTATTATTGTCCTTTTCGCACACCTATGCTACAATCAGCCAAAGGTCTATTCATTAACCACCCTGCCAAACAGCATGGACGAAGTTGGACAACATTGGCCCCAGATCGCAGGATTGGGGCTACTTCTCGTGTTATCCGCTTTTTTTTCTGGATCGGAAACAGCACTTTGTGCTTTGAGCCGCACTCAACTTGAGCGGTTCCGGCTAGAAGCCAAAAAGAGTAGTCTTGCGATTGTCCGTTTTTTAGACAACCCCCACCGGTTATTCATTACTGTTCTGTTCGGTAATACCTTCATTAACACGGCCTTCGCCACTATCACGGCTTCATTGATCGGTACTTCTGGCTTTCAGTTTGTTATCGGCACTATCCTAATCACCTTTCTGCTACTGATTTTTGGTGAGATTACCCCTAAAACTTATGCCATCGAACATGCTGAGCAGTGGGCGCGCTTGATAGCTCGTCCACTTTGGTGGTTCTCTATCTTGATCTCCCCCTTTCGCTCTGTACTTCAGGTGATCATCAATCTGCTCATACCGATCTTCGATAGAAGCGAGAGTCCTACTGAAAAAAGAATTACCACCGCGGACCTGAAGGAACTAGTTAGCCGCCACGACAGCGGACTACAAGTCAGCGAACGAGACCTACTGAGCAAGATTCTGCAACTGTCCGAGATCGAAGCCAGAGAGGTTATGGTGCCTCGAACTAGCATGATTTCAGCCGATTCAACTGTACGAATTCAGCAACTAACACAAACCGCTCAGCAGATGGGTGTATCTCGAATTCCAATTTACCGTGGATACATCGACAACATCTGCGGCGTTTTTCACGTAAAAGATTTGCCACTTTGGTCTGATACCGAAATTCAAGATCTAACGGTTGATAATTTTCTGAAAATGCGTCAATCATCGGGGCGCTTCAACTCGCTGATCCGTTTGCCATTTCATGTACCTGAAACTAAAAACATCTCAGATTTATTACGAGAGTTGACCGAACAGAAAACAAAGATGGCAATTTTGCTCGACGAATACGGTGGTGTATCTGGGCTTGTTACGCTTGAAGATTTAATCGAAGAAATTGTCGGTGACATTGTTGATGAGCACGATACTATTTTAGAGTGGCCTGAGATTCTTCCCGCCGATAGCCCGGGGTATGCATTTGAGGTTTCAGGGCGAACCGGCGTCCGAGCAATTAATCGAGAACTCGGCCTAAAACTTGACGAAGATATCGCTGATACGATCGGAGGCTACGCACTTTCCCTCTACGGACACATCCCCTCAGTCGGTGAAACCATCGAAGACAACAATGCTATTCGGTTTGAAGTCACCGCCTTGGATGGCAACCAAGTTAGTGCACTGATACTCAGGCTCCCACCAATATCCACAGAAAGCTAATGGTACCACACTTTTTGAAGGTTTGCATCATTCTAATGTGTTGTTTTTGCCTGATCGGTGCGGCTTCAGGGCATCTGGCTGAAAAGACCGGGATTGGCGAAATCTTGTTATTGTTATTGGCAACCCTGATGACACTGGCAATGACAGGTTTGTACGCCGGATCTGAGACGGCTTTAGTTTCAGTCGATAAAAGTTTCATTAACAAAAGCCTAGCAGACGGAGATGAACGAGCAAAAATTGTCAAAACATTGACGCGGTCTCACAACCGAATGTTAGGTATGACACTGGTCGGCACCAACATTATGCACGTAGCAACATCGGAGTTAGGACTAATTCTGGTTGTGTCGATTCTCAGTTACTCAGAAGTTACAGCGGAATTACTTCAGCACTGGCATATCAAGCCTGTTCTAGTAGCCACTGTGATTACGACCAGTTTGATTTTGGTCTTTGCCGAAATCTTACCTAAGACAATTTTTCGAGCTCAAGCCAATAACTTAGCTCTTCGATATGCCTACTACCTGAGAATCTCCGACATTATTTTTCGTCCCATCGTCAGTGTGGTTACCCATCTTCCCCGTCTGTTAACACAATATGTTGGACAGAGTCAAAAGAATGTCAACGTCAGACGAGATGAGCTGCGGCTGGTGGCTACGATTGGTGAGCAGTCTGGCACGATAGGTCGTGGACAACGACGGATGATCCATAGTGCCCTTGATTTCCAACGACAACGAGTGGAAGAAATTATGGTTCCATTGGTCGAAATGGTGGCTGTTGAGAAAGGAACGAGCACCGATGATCTTTTGAAGATTTCTTCCGAATCGGGTTATTCCCGAATCCCCGTCTACGACGAACGGTTCTTCAACATTATCGGAGTCGTCAATATTCTAGACGCCATTTATGCCAAGTCGCAGAGTTTGGCGAATGACCACTCTGGTGACCGTTCAACCGATAGCCGGCGAGTAGTCGATGAACTGATGAATACCAATCTCCAGTTTGTACCTGAATCCAAGCCCATCCATGCATTGTTGCAAGATCTGAAGTCAGGTCCTCACACGATGGCTTTCGTCGTCGATGAATATGGTGGGATTGTCGGTTTGGTAACGGTAGAAGATCTGGTCGAGGAGATTGTAGGAGAACTTACCGATGAACGAGACTCCGACCATCAGATTCGCCAAATTAGCCCCAATACGATCGAGTGTGACGGACGAACCGAGGTTGACAGACTCAATGAAGTCTTCGGTTTAGAGATTCCAACAGGAGATTATGAAACTATTGCCGGATATTTATTGGATCTGGAGAAAACCTTGCCGCCTATTGGCGCACAAGTTGAAACTGCATTTCTCTTCTTGACAGTTGCCAACGCCGACGTCCGCACTATCCGCCAAATTAGGATTCGAAAGAAATCTGGCCAAATCCAGAAGCAGTAAACAGGCACTAATTCGAAAATGACTCAATATCTAGTTGGCATTGATATCGGCGGTACAAAGTTGGCAACTGTTGTCGCAGATATCAATGGCACTATTTTGCACAAAGTTCGCCAACCGACAGAAGCAAGATATGGATCCGACCACGTGGTCAGCAAATTGATCCAGATGGTCGATCAGATGTTGGCCTTAGTTGNAATCAGCCGGAGCCAGATCTCAGCTATTGGGATTAGTTGTGGTGGGCCATTGGACACCACAACAGGCATCGTTTACTCCCCCCCTAATTTACCTGATTGGGATGCTGTTCCGCTAAAGAAGATTGTCACTACTGAGTTTCAAGTTCCAACCGTAATCGAGAACGATGCTAACGCCTCCGCCTATGCTGAATGGAAATTNGGCGGTGGACAAGGCTACGATGAAGTGGTTTTTATGACCATGTCTACCGGTATTGGAGCCGGGATTGTCTCTAAGGGGCAGATCTACCATGGTGCGAGCGATTGTGCCGGTGAGGTTGGACACCAGATTTTAATCCCGAATGGTCCACTATGCGGTTGTGGGAACCGGGGATGTCTGGAGGCCATCTGTTCAGGTCCAGCTATCGCCCGCAGGGCACAAGAAGCGATCCAGAAGCAACCTGAAACAGAGATGCTAAAGCTTACCGACGGAAAAATCTTAGCCGTCAAGTCGGAACACGTTGTAGCAGCAGCACAGAATGGTGATTTACTAGCTTTGGATCTCATCCACCAAACGGCCTTTTACATGGGCTGGGGAATCGCCAACCTGGTCAATATCGTCAATCCGGAAGTGGTACTCATCGGNACTGTTGCAGTAGCAGCGGGAGATCTGCTCTTGGATCCGATTCGTCGAACCGTCCAACAAATGGCCATGACTCGTCCAGCCCAGACTGTTAGAATCCTACCCGCTAAATTGGGAGATCGCATCGGAGATCTAGCGTCTATTTCACTGGTNATCTGATTTTCAAATGTTAAGTCTTTTTTGGAGGAACAACTGTTTGGGACAACCTGTTTTTGATCGTTCTCAACTTCAAATTCTATCTCTTTCAGATCGTCAGCACAAAATGACAGTTGACGATATCTATCAACTTGATAGCCAGACCCCACCCTACGGCAACCCAAACCTACCTCGAATCGCCAAATGTACGATCGAAGCCANTCGAACCGGTCGTGCAGTGATCTGGATGATGGGGGCGCATGTCATGCGGCGTGGTAACTCGCGCCTGATCATCGACCTGATGGAGCGTGGTATCTTAACCCATTTGGCAACCAACGGAGCTACTGCCATCCATGACTTCGAGNTGGCGTTGATTGGNGCTACCCTGGAGAATGTAGAACACTACATTCAAGACGGGAGGTTTGGACACTGGGAAGAGACTGGCTTCTACCTCAATCGAGCTATTATCGACGGGGCCAGGGAGAACCTCGGTTATGGGACTTCGATTGGAAGACTTATTGCGAATGGNCAGCAGGGGATCGATTTTCTATATCCAGAACTGAGTNTTTTTGCCAATGCCTACCAACTCAATATACCGATTACCGTTCACAAAGGCATCGGTTACGACATCATCGATCAGCATCCGGCGGCTGACTACGGAGCGATGGGACAAACTACAGGNACCGATTTTCTGAAATTTGCTCAGAGCGTTACTAAGCTTGAGCGAGGGGTCTTTCTGAACTTAGGCTCGGCCGTTATGGGGCCAGAAGTCTATCTCAAAAGTCTCTCCATGGCCCGNAATCTCGCGCGACAGTCGGGGAAAGAGATCCGGCATTTTCTGNCGGCCAACTTCGACCTGATCGACTTTGACGATTTTCACGATGAAGGGGATCCGACTCAAGCCCACTACTATCATCGTCCCAAAAAGACGATTCTGGTCCGCACCGTAAAAGACGGTGGTGAAAGTTACCATATTTCCGGTGATTTCGATCGTACTATCCCCGCTCTTTATCGAGAAATTACCAGCATTCTGGAAGATCAGTCTGATTAGGNTTAGGCGGGTTCGGACTCAGCCAACTGACAGATCAACACTTACAACTACGCCTACACTGTACAAAGGAGAATGACTTGAAACTATTTTCTGGATTAATGGGCGTGGTCATCTGCTCTAACTTAGCCTGGGCTNGTTTGGCTGAGAGACTAGGCTACGATGAGCAGGCTAAAATACTNATCATCCATGCCGATGACGCTGGCATGTGTCACTCTGTCAATCAAGCCACCTTAACNGCCATGAAGGACGGCGCGGTTACCTCGGCGGCTGCGATGGTACCNCCGGCNTGGTTCCCGGAGATAGCCGCCTGGGCCAGGGAAAATCCAGAACTGGACCTGGGCCTACACCTGACCTTGACCAGCGAATGGAAGCATTACCGATGGCAACCAGTGGCGGATCCGAGTCTNGTTGCCGGNCTGATTGACGAGGAAGGGTTCATGTGGCGGTCTGTGGCCGAGGTCGTCGCNAACGCTACCCCAGCCGAAATCGAAACGGAAATCAGAGCCCAAATNGACCGGGCCATTGCTTTTGGGNTAAACCCAACTCACGTCGACTCCCACATGGGAACACTTTTTGCCACTCCCGAATTCTTGTCGATTTATCTCAAAACAGCGATGAGCTACGNTATTCCGCCGATGATACCAGATCCAANCNCACCGCAGGTCAAACAGCTGATGGCCGCGAGAGGACTACAATATCCCGAAACATTACTCAATCGTCTGGTGGCNCCGGGTATACCGCTGCTCGATTTTCTGAACACCGGTGAAGAAGGGGATACCTATCAGGAACGAAAAACCGCCTACCACCAGGCCATTCGAGATCTTCAACCTGGCGTCACAGAAATTATCGTTCACCTCTCTGGAGAGGATCAAGAGATACGCCATATTTCTAATAGCTGGCGAGCACGAAACCACGAGTTTCGCATTTTTACNGACTCCGACACGATTGCNCTAATTGAGTCGCTTGGTNTCCACCTGATCGGCTGGCAAGAGATTAAANATCTAATTCAGAAATAAAGTAAAATACCACTAGCATTAAAGTTGTTGACTATTTGATTCAATTTTGTTAGGCTATCCATTGAGTCCATTTGAAAGTAAGAAGGAGTATAAAAATGAGTAAACGTTTCTGGTTGGCCTTCGCTNGCTTGTCNTTACTGCTACTCTTAGCTGTTTTACCNNGTCAAGCTAAAGTCAAAAANCTGAAAGATTCGGCTGTCGCCATCTGGTTNTTTGAAGGTGATGTTAAAGATGTGAGTGGTAACAATAACCACGGCACNCTTGAAAAAGGAGCCACCTTCAGCGATAGTGGGAAAGTTGGCAAGGCCTTGAGCCTNGATGGCNAGGATGACTACGTCGTCGTAAAGACATCTGCAAGCCTTGATAGTACTGCTAAACAGGCCACCACTATGGCTTGGNTTAAGTATAACAAGCCAGGTGAACAACGTAACCAGTGTTGCTTCGACGATCAGTTTGTTGTTGGTTGGGCTGGATGGAAGAACATTATGAATGTTTTTGGTGCTGGCCGCAACACTAATCAAGGGAAAGTGGAAATTGGTAGTGGTCAAGTTGCCCCAAATTGGAGTATCAGTCCCAAAACGGTCAATGATGATAAGTGGCATCACCTAGCTTTTGCCTACGATGGCAAGAAGAAGGTACTCTATATCGATGGAGAAGTCGATATAGATCGGGCCGCCAAAGGTGAATTCGGCGTCAAAGGCGTTGATGTGATTATTGGTGGTGCAATTACAGAGAGATTTGCTATGGGTCTAATTGACGAGGTGGCGATATTTAATACTGCCTTAACTGCTAATGACGTCAAGGGAATTATCAAAGGNGGAATGGCCAGTGTGCTAGGAACCACAGCCGTTTCNCCCAAGNGCCGACTGACCACCACTTGGTCGTCAATCAAATCCCAATAAGATCACCAGATGAAGTGTTCCCGGAACGATGGGAACACTCCATCATCCTACGCATGTAGCCTAACTGCAGAGAAGCAAGAGGATAGCTGAAAATGAAGTTACGCCTATTAAACCTTCAGATCTACTTGCTGGTTTTGGTCTTGATCGGTTCTATTCAAAGCTATGGTGCGATCGATCCCAAAACGGCGGTCGCTGTTTGGCTGTTTGAAGGAGATCTCAAGGACGGCACAGAAAATAATAATAGCGGTAAATTCAAAAATGGGGCCAAAATTACCGATGGAGGAAAATTTGGCAAAGCCTTGAGCCTGGATGGGAAAGACGATTACGTAGTGGTTTCCCCTTCTAAAAGCCTGGAGAGTTCAGACGAAAAATATACCGGTACTGCCTGGGTTAAACTGGACAAGCCAGGCAAACAGCGCAACAATTGTTGTTTTGACGACCAGTTTATTGTCGGTTGGGTACCTGGCTGGCATAACATCATTAACGTTTTTGGCGCTGGGCGCAACAATAACTGGGGAAAAGTCGAGATTGGCAGTAATGAATTGAATCCGAGATGGAGTTTTAGCCCCAAAACAGTTAATGACGGAAAGTGGCACCATCTAGCCTTTGCTTACACTGGTAAGAAGAAGATCCTCTATATCGATGGAATTGCCGATATCGATAGGGCCGCCACCGGTATTTTTGGTGTCAAAGGAGTTGAGGTCACCATTGGTGGAGCAATTACAGAGAGATTTGCCATGGGCCTGATCGATGATGTTGGGATTTTTAACGTAGCACTCTCTAAAGCTGACGTTAAAACAGTAATGGACAAAGGATTAGGCCGGTCACTAGGGATACTACCTGTTACATCTAAGAGTCGATTGACAACTGTCTGGGCTAGAATCAGATTCAACTAACCCACTTGCAACTACCCACCGTTTTTCAGCTAGCCCCTAGAAGTAAGGCTATCTGGCCGTTAGATAGCCTTGTTGGTATAGGATTTCGTGGTAAATCTTACGGTCAGGAACGAATCAAAGCGAGAATCCAGATACCGTCACCCCGTTTAGCAGCCAAGGCACCTTATTTTGATCATCAAAGTTTCACTTCCAATAACCGATCAGTTTGGTTTTCGCCTCAATGGTTTGCTAGTCGAAAGTCGGCAGCCAGCAGTATTAACCTGTTAATCAGATAATTCCGGCGTTCGCTTTCGTAACGATAAACGGAGAGTGGCACCTGAGCCTGCTGAAAATTAAAACCGATCAGATCTACCTTATAGCATTGGATAGCTTGGTGCTAGCTATTTATTATTCGACCGGTTAGTAGCAAATGGTAACAGGCAAGAAATAGCAGGTAGCATTAAACCGTTTGCTAAACATCGCGTTTGCAATTGGGGTAAATTTGTAACTATTTGTTTTAGTTTTGATCCAGCGGAGCGCATTTTCCGCTCTTAACTAATACTATTTTTATTCGGCGGATATTGATGCGCTATATCCGTTTACGCGATCTCCTAGTGTGATTTATGCAAGAGGATGATCCGATCGCAATTTAATTTGTAAGGAGAAACATTTTAATGTCACACTTAAAAAAACTGATTTTGACTGCACTAGTCTTGGCGGTTGTTGCTGTTTCTCAGTCCTGGTCTGGGCTCAGCGTTTACTACGATTTTGAAGGAATTGACAATGGTTACATTCTGGATAAATCTGGAAATGGTATTGACGGTGAGATTGTCGGTGACGTAACGTTGGACGATGATGGTCAGCTTGGTAAGGCTGGACGATTCGCCAACAGTGGTTACCTGGACCTAGATGGAGCTAACGTTCCACCTGCCTTAATTCCGACTCAAGGCTTTAGTGTTCTGGCCTGGGTAAACGTCGAGGCTGATGGTGATCAAGCCATTTTCTGTGCCAGATCTGCTGATACACAGTGGTTGGTTCACCCAGAGGTTAGGCCTGGCGGTGGTTACTACCGTTGGACAGTCCGAACGGACCAACCGGGCGGCACCATTGGCCAAGTCCAAAAAGGGGTACCGGTCAAAAACGAATGGCACCATTTCGCCGGCACCTATAGTGCGGATGATGGGATCGCTGTTCTCTACATTGACGGAGAAGANGTTGGTCGAGATCAGCGTGACGGTGGCACCGTTAATAAAAGCTGGGGACTTGGGGCCCGAGTTGGGCTGAATATCGACGACGCTCGACCGTTCAACGGCCGAATGGATGAAGTCGCCATCTGGACCGAAGCACTTACGCAAGCCAAAATCAAAGAGTACATGGCTGACGGTGTTTTGGCCAAGACGGCCGTCGAAGCCCAGCACAAACTAGCTACTACTTGGGCTAATATCAAAAACAGGTAACTCCCTTTCAGATGCAGGTACCAATCTAGTCGAAGTATTTGCTCAGACTTTCGCTGTTGGTATCTGCACCTGTTTCAATACTATAAACACGATCCGGCGCTATTTAGCCAGGAGAAATAAAGTTGAAATTTGTATCTTATTGTCTAATTCTGTTGGTTTTGGCAGTAGCAATTTCTGTCCTAAGTTGGGCCGAGGAAAAGGACCTGATTCTCTACTTCGACTACGAAGATTTTAAAGGGGATGANGTGGTAGAAAAGTCTGTCAGCAAGCGCAATGGNAAAATCGAAGGTAAAGTGGTCCAGGTTGATGGCGGCAAGTTTGGTAAAGCCGGTAAATTTTCTGCCGGCAGTTTTCTAGACCTGGATGGTGCTACCTTTCCCAAAGATAATATTCCCACCAAGGCNTGGAGCCTCCTGGCTTGGATTAATGTTGAAGCCATCAGCGACATGGCCATTTTCAACGCTCGATCTAGTGAGCCGGTTTGGCTGGTTCATCCTGAAGCTAGAGGTGGTGGCAACTACCGATGGTTACTGAGAAGTAATGGAAACTCGACACTTTTTGATATTAGAGCCGGTAAGAATCAGGCCAATGCATGGCAACATTACGCNGGTATTTTTAATGGGGAAAAAGGGATTCTCTATATCAATGGCAATGAAGTTGGGGCACAAGATGCCGGAGCNAAAAGTTCCTCTACTGACTGGGGGTTAGGAGCCAGAGTTGGATTTAATATCGATAACAACCGTCCCTTTACTGGCTTGATGGACGATCTCAATATCTGGAAGAAAGCACTGACTCAGGACGAAATAAAGGCCGTTATGAATGATGGCGTTGATACCTTCCTNTCGGTTGANGCNNANGGTAAACTGACCACTCAATGGTCNAAGATTAAAGCCCACCAGTAAAAGTNGAATTGTAACTTAACGAGTAGNGGTTGAATCTTTGATTTAACCCCTTACCCCCCCAATGATTTAATGTGGTTCTTTAGCTGTAATCTCACTTGGAAGAACGTCTGAAGACTACTCGCTAAACTAGCCACGGTTGGGCAAACTTGTGGAAGTGCCAAATCTCGACCNGCATCNCCTCATGAGCCTAATGATAGNCAACGATATGGCCTTATANTCTCCGCAAAGNTGTCGCGTTNCCCACATTAGCTATCNTGTCCAAATAGGTTACCTAACAATCACCAATGATCCTCTCGTGTAGTGCGCCAGCCAGGTGCACTACACGATAAAGCCCCTTACCGGATCCATCTGGTTGATGCTCAAAGGCAGTCAATCTATCCTCCCTAACATTTTTAGCCGGACCATTTTTTAAATTCGGAAGCCGGGTGAAGACGAAGCAAAAGAGGAATCTAGCCCAAATTCAGGGGTGGGCACAATCCATTGTGTCAAGCGAGATTATCGTCTTTGATTGATTGAAACTAGCTACAATTTAGTTGCCGCTTCGAGCTAATCTATTCCCAGCGCGCTAAGATTGGAACGTCTGTTTTAGCGAATGAACGTACAGTTTAAGATGAAACACCCCTACCCACGTGGTATTGACAAGATCAAAGGGCATATTCCGAGATTTGTGAATCTGAGGCATAGA
>PACG01000048.1 GCA_002699335.1 Candidatus Poribacteria bacterium | reverse complement strand
AGAGCCAAAGTCCAATGCCGGCCGAAAGCCTTTTGATGTTAGACTCCGGTTCCAGATCATGATTCTGGATTCCTGCTACAATCTGTCTTACCATCAGCTTGAGTTTCAGATTCAGGATCGCATTTCTTTTCTGTCTGTTCTGGCTTTGAGTCTTGACGATACGCTGCCTGAGGCCAAGACCATCTGGCTTTTCAACCTCCAACTCACCCCGGCAGGACGGAGTAAAAAACTTTTTCAGCCGAGGGACCAATTTCGGCCTCAAACCGGTTTTTCGGCTCAGAAAGGGAAAATGGTTGCTGCCAGCATGGTAGCGGTTCCAAGGCAGCCTAACACTAGAGAGAAGTGAATAAATCCATCAAGAATGAGCTCAATCATTTCGGTGATCAGAATCAGATTGTGATTGATGCTAAGCACAAACTGATTCGCCGCTACGAAGTAAGGCCGGTTTGAGTTCATGACGCCATGTCTGGCCAGAACTGCAGGATGAAAACAACAGCCGCCAGGATGGGTGGGCTGACTCGGCTGATGGGTCGGTGTCAAAAAAGAGATGCTCTGAAGGAAGATGGTTGCCGCGGCCACATTCAGCCAACAGGTGGCCGCGATAAGAAGCTGACTCAACCTCAGATAGCAGCTAATCATCAGCGTTGGAAAACTGGCCGCTGAGTGGTGCCTATCTTCGGAATCCAGCAGATGGGGGCAGGCAACTTGAAGGTAGGAAGCAGAGGCCTAGCCAGGGCCAAAGGTAAGATTGGTTAGCGAAATCTGGCCGATAACATAGACCGATACTGCCTGCGGGCCCAGCCTTAGTTGCCAGCGGTGCGGCATCCAGGTGGCAAAGACCAGAAGTGTTTCGAGGAGATGAATGCTTTGCCGAAAGCAACGGAAGCTCTGCCCAAACGGCATCAAATTGAGAGATTGTTGAAGGTGTGCTATCACTAGCCGGTGGAAGAGGATGAAACGGCCATCCAGTAGGCGAGGCGTCGGTTGGGATGGCGCGTCTACTGGACCAATCAATCTCCGCAACAATGCTCGTTAGAACAAGCGGTGACCTACCGCGAGGAATACTAGGTCGAACGGAGTCTGACACCGATGTATCAGCACTCGAATCAACCTGCTAGCAGGCTGATTCGAGTGCTGTCGTTGGGGGCATCCTGACCTTGCTGGAAGGCGTCGTCCGAAGAAAACTGGCCCACAGCGGAGAAACACGGAAGGGGTCGTCTGCTGGCAACCCAATCCGCGTAACGGCCGGACCGACGACCGAACTCATGCGGCCTGACTTCAAATAGGTGTGGTTGTCGCTGGTTACCATGGAATAGTAGACCCAGGTTCATCTTTCTTCGCTTTCGAATCTCCAGCAGACGATCCTTCACTTGTTGGAACTGTCACTGGAAACAGACACAGGCTTGGAATCCGATTCTTTTAAACTACCGTGAAAATCAACGAACTAACAGTTATTATCCATTTCCTATAAACTTGGAGCAGTCAATCACATGTCCTGGGTGCCAATGATCTATGGGCAAGAACCCTGGGGGCATTTACAAAGATGGTTAGTTAATCCTGTAGATTCCAACTACAACGCCATCGGATTCAGTTTATTCGGAATACTGTTTGCTGCGGTTCTGATGTTGATGAGGAGAAATTCTTGTGGTGGCCCTTGCATCCAGCAGTCTATGCGGCTGCGTCTGGTAGCTGGGCTATTAATTATATCTGGTTCAGTTTGTTTCGGCCTAGATAGTAAAACTCCTGTTGCTGAAGTTGGGTGAACTTCATATCTACCGAAAGACCACCCCATTTTTCTTGGGATTGATATTAGGGCAGTTCGTGGTAGATAGCATATGGCCGATTCTGGGTATTATTTTTATGATATCTGGCCCTAATTTCGATTGCTCTTTATCCGATTAAAGAGGGCCAGACCTGGATTTGACTCATGGCTACTGACGCGGCTGGTAATTCCAGTCGGGAAAAATTCTTAACCTGGTAACTGGACGGTTCCGGCAGTCGGGTCATCGATCTATTGCAGACTGTTAGTAATCACTATATTGTGACCGTTTACGCCTTCAGATACGGATCAGCCCAAGCCAGGGGCAAACAAATAGAATCTGGTCAGCAGAATTAGGGGCCAAATATATAGAAGATAGGTGCCGCTAGAGCAAATATTAGCTGTTTTTAATAAATTCTTAGCTCGGGAAGTTGGAGCAGAGGATGACCCGGTCCAGGTTAGAGAGGGGAGAAGGGGTGGCCAATTTGAACCGATTTAGAGGGGTGTTGAAACGGGAATTGAGGCAAGAGGAGTCTAGTTGATATTTTGCCTATTACTCAGATACCATTGGTTAGGACCAAACATACCTGATATTTTATGTCGTAGTAGAAAAGATGAAGCACTATTCAATGTTGATGTTTATGATATTTTCCCTGACGGCTTGTTCCCTAGAGCCGGAGGTTTCTGCTGTAGTTAAGACACTTTTAAGCCAGGAGGCATCCCCAGAAATGTCACAGGTCGCGCTCCATCAATTGAAGTGGCAATCGGCNGCTTTGAGNAATTATCAATACGAGTTCTCCTGGCAGTGCTTTTGCTTGCCTGACTATGTGGCTCCAGTTTTGGTTACGGTTCGGGAAGGGGTAATTGACAGTGTGGTGTATACCCACACTCACTTGCCGGTGGACGCAGATAAGCTCAATCGCTATCTGACAATTGATGAACTGTTTACTTTCATCCAATCCGCCATAGACGAAGAAGCAATTAAGATTGTGTCGGAATACGACCTAGAGTACGGATTTCCAACCAAGGTTTGGATCGATTGGAACGAAATGATAGTAGATGAAGAGAGAGGGTTTCAGGTCAGCAACCTGGTAGAGGTGGAATTCGAAGCGAACTAGATCTGGATTATCCAAGATCTACCTATTACCGAGATCGCTATTCGGCCTGTGTTAAATCAGCTATTAGATCAGAAGGGATTCACATCGGTTGAAGCTATCGTTAACGGCTATTTGCCGGATAGCTGTACCCAGTTGCATCAGATTCAACAGACAAGGTTGGGGCAAACGATTTATCTTCGCCTCAGGTCGAAAAGGCCAAAGGAGATAGCTTGTCTACCGGTCATTACCGAAGTAAGTTATAATGTGATCCTGGATGGCAAGTTCATTCCGGGCTAGGCCTACGAGTTGCGAGTAAATGGAAAATCCAAGGTGTTTAACCTCTAAGTTGGCATAAACCTTGATGTTTGGAATTAACCGGCGAGCCAACATTATTGTGGGGTTACATTCAGTCGTGNGATTCTGAGAATCTTACTTGGATACTTAACCGAGATCTTTGCTATTGGCTGAATCTATCGAGTCATTAGTCTATTCNTTATTAGAATGAATCTCCAAATTTTGACAACTACATTCAGAAAGGTAAACTTATGAACAAATATAGCCTGTCAGTTAAACTAGAGAAAAANCATCTTTTGTTACCNATCTGCAACGGGGCTGAAATGGTTTGTATTAACGTGAATATCGGTGGGCAGAATGTGCGAGAGTTTGATGCTGAGCTTGCAACCACTAAGGAACAGATCAGCTTTTGGTCATTCCTTGATGTTACGGAATTCCAGGGAGAGGAAGCAGTTCTTCAACTAGAAGGAGCAACAGAAGAGGGAGTTAGACTTATCATCCAATCCGACGAGATTCCGGAGGNTGATGCCTTTTACTGCGAACCACTACGGCCGCAGTTCCACTTCTCACAGATGATCGGCTGGAATAACGACCCAAATGGCATGGTCTACTATGATGGTGAGTGGCATCTCTATTTTCAGCATAATCCCTACGGATGGAAATGGGGAAATATGCACTGGGGGCATGCGGTCAGTAAGGATCTGGTTCACTGGGAACAGCAACCGATTGCCATCTATAATAAACAACGCGGTGACTGGGCCTTTTCCGGTAGTGCGGTAGTCGATGAAAACAATACTGCAGGTTGGCAGACCGGGGAGGAAAAGGTAATTGTGGCGGCCTGGACCAGTACAGGACGTGGTGAATGCCTGGCCTACAGCAACGATCGCGGACGCACCTTCATTGAATATGAAGGCAACCCGGTNGTTCAGCACAGCGGCCGTGACCCGAAGTTGATCTGGTACCAGCCAGGAGGACATTGGGTAATGGCAGTTTACGACGAACCCGAATCATCAGATCGAGCCATCACTTTCTATACCTCCACCGACATGAAGCACTGGAAATTTCAAAGTCAACTGGAGGGCTACTACGAATGCCCGGAAATATTTGAACTGCCGGTCGATGGTAATGAGGGTAATACTCGTTGGGTCGTTTTTGCTGCCGATGCTCAATATGCCATCGGTGCCTTCGANGGAAAAGCCTTCACTCCTGAGCAGGAAGGAAAGCACCGCCTTCACTATGGCAACTACTATGCANCGCAAACGTTCAGCAACAATCCGGATGGACGAAGAATTCAGATCGGTTGGGCTCAGATCGAGATGCCGGATATGCCATTCAACCAGACTTTTAGCTTTCCTCACCAATTGTCGTTGCGGTCAACAGAAGATGGCATCCGCATGTTTGCCGAGCCAATAAAAGAGATCGAAACGCTACATGGGAAGACCCATACCGTCCAGGATCAGCCACTATCGCAGCCGGTCGAACTACCAGTATCAGGCGAACTGTTCGATATTCGNGCTACCTTGGCTATCGGTGAGGCGACAACTTTGGAGCTTCACATTGGCGGTGAGCATATCACCTACGATGTTCAAGCCAACCAACTCAATGGTGTCGAGATGGAACCTGTGGACGGAGAGATTTCGCTACAAATCTTAGTNGATCGTCCAATGCTGGAGATTATCGGTAATAGCGGTCGTGTGTTTATAACAACAAAGAGACATGCTCCAAGTACAGTCGAGATGGTTACCGTTTCGGCGGTAGGAGGACAGGCGAAATTATTGCATCTGAAAGTTAACGAACTTTGCTCAATCTGGTAAATTAGCTCGATCTGAAAACAGCAACTTTCAGATCTAACGCAAATAATCCTTACGAATGAGATCTCTATGATGATAGAACTGGTTTTTACTGGTCTGTGTGTCGGACTTACCTCCGCAGTTGCAAATATTAACGCTGANGCNCTGGCAACAAGAAAAAAAGTCAAGGTCTTTATCCTGGCCGGGCAATCCAATATGGAAGGTCATGGCCAGATACGAAGTCTAGACCATCTGGGAAATCACCCGCAATATGGGCATCTACTGAAGAAACTCAAGGCGCCGGACGGATCTTGGGCGGTTAGTAGTAGTGTCTTCGTCTCGTGGCAAACCTACGGTCAACCGCGTCGGCATGCGCCGCTTAGTGTNGGTCAGGGAGCAACGGAAAATTCGGTCGGACCGGAACTGATGTTCGGCACTATCATGGACGAGAAGTATGATGCGCCTATCCTGCTGATCAAGACCGCTTGGGGNGGTAAGGACGTCTACTGTGACTTTCGCTCGCCTGGGGCTGGCGGTCCTGATGGGGGCNCTGCGCGCCGACTGGAAAAAGAACGGTCCGAAGGACAAGAGCGCGAGGTCGGCACCTACTACCGACTGATGGTATCGGAAATCTTTAACACTCTGGAGAAGATCAGGGAGGTTGTGCCCGGCTACCAGGGGCAGGGCTACGAGTTGGCCGGGTTAGCCTGGTTCCAGGGTTGGAATGACTTTTGTCAATGGCCGGAGTTTCCGGGGATCGTCAGCGACTATCCCCGGCATCTGTCTGCCATGATTCACGACCTACGCCAAGACCTCAATGTGCCGGAGATGCCTTTCGTGATCGGTGAACTCGGTATTGGGGGAGAAGAGATTGTGGAAAAGGCCAGGGGTGAAAATAACCACGAGGCGCAGGCGATCGTTCATTTCCGTCAAGGACAACGGGCGGTGGCTAAGGAATACGGGCTTGAGAAGGTCACCTTTGTCCCCACCGCCGATTTTTGGGATAGCCGGCTTCAGGAACTACGGCAAATCAGCGACCGATGGTGGCACGAAAAGCGGAAGCAGAGACTNCCAGACAGCGAAGAAAACCACCTGCCCACCAAAGAGTTGAAT
This sequence comes from Candidatus Poribacteria bacterium, assembly GCA_002699335.1. The sequence goes on along the minus strand of PACG01000048.1, from coordinate 24,476 downwards.
GACGAGTACCTACAGCGGGGAAACCACTGGTATTGCCACTATAACGGCTCCGCCTCCAACTACTGCTTGATCGGCTATGCTTTGGCTCAAGCTCTAATCAACGAGGAATAGCACTAGTGTATGTGTCATTGATNGGTTGACGATCAGTTTGCNCCTGCTCGCCAACCAATTGGTCCAGATCGAAGGTTTGGGATTAGACAGCATTTCTCCTGAAGCCGGGCGTCAAATGTAAAACNAACCAACTCCAGCCCTGGCATGGGCAACAATGNGTCACTCTACCCCGACAAAGTGCCGAATTTGTCCCTCGGATGGAAGACATTTTGGATCTTTATCACTTCGCCTCTAATCCAGACCATCCACNGGTTTGTTTCGACGAAAGCAGCCAGCAACTGGTAATAGAAAAACGTATTCCGGTATCAGCAAAGCCTGGACAACTAGAATGGCATGATGATGAATCTCGGCTCAATGGGGTTCGAAATCTATTCTTGTTCTTTTGGCCTGTAGTTTGCTGGAGGCATGTCAAGGTAACTAAGCAGCGCACACCGGTTGAATGGGCAGATTGCATGAAGGAACTGGTGAATCTAGACTCCCCTAATGCCATTCGTATTGGTGTGATTTCGGATAATCTCCACACTCATAATCCGGCCTTTTTATCTGCCGTCTTTGAGCCGGCGGAAGCCAAACGTATCTGAGATAAACTGGAGTTCCACTACACGGCTAAAGATGGACTAGATCAAGTTCAATCTCTTGTCAGGAAGTGTCTGGATGGTGGTATTGGCGACAGAAGAAACTCTGATCCAGGAAATTAGCTGCTGGCAAGAAGGTGGCAATTAGATCAAGGCCACAGTTGGCTGGCAATTTATTATCAACAATGCTCGTATCAAACTCAGGAAACTATACCCTTCAATCAAATGCGTGACATGCCACTAGGTTAATTTTATCTTAGACCGACCGGAAGGATGGGCTTGATCTGTTTAAATTGTCATGTTTGCGTTGTGCCCAATTTCGAATTGATCTAAAAAACTGTTTGAAAATTATCTAACTCTGTAACAATAAAGAGTTCCATCGTATTCTCCTAGTGTGGATCTTGTCTATACGCCTTGTACCATTAGGGCAATTGCCTCGCCGTTTGTGGATTATCTTCTTTAACAGGGGGTAGGAGTTACACCGTAGCGTGAAAAACAGGTTATAATTTCAGCATGAATCCAATAAATATGATGATATTAAGGCTGTTAATTTTCTGACTGCAAGCCGGAAAAGCTGCGATTGTCTACAAGCAGAGAATGTGCAGCTTGATCGTAGTAAGCCACCCGTCCACGATTCGTTGGCCCAACTGCCACGCCGACAGTATCGCACCTTCAACAACTTGTGGTCTGAATCCAAAGCACAAGTTCAGCTGAGATCAGGTATCTTGATCATCAATGATTCCCTCTGGAAAGGCCTCATGCCTACAAAGCCCAACTGGGGTTTAAGTAAACACCTGCCAAGTGGTTCAAACAATAACCTGATCACCTTTCGATGAACCGATGACGGCTTGCGATAAAGCTAACGATCGGTTGATCAAAAATTAATCACTTAGCTACCTGGCGCCTACAATCAATAACCCTCGAACTGAAAAAACTGGTCCCTCTATTATTTATTAACAAGACCATGAGAGCGTTGTTATGCCGATCAGAAATAAACTGGAGCTAACCAACACCAGTTGGAGAGAAGACGAGAACCTTTTCAAACAACAACTTGGATTTTTTCCGGTTCTACCCCTGTACGCTATTCTGCTGGCAGTTGTTTTGTGGAAACACGAACCGTGGGCGGACGAAGCGCAGGCCTGGTTAATCGCCCGTGACTGCAGTGGGGTTGAGTTGCTGTTTCAACGTCTGCGATACGAAGGGCATCCAGGGCTATGGTATCTTATCTTGATGATACCCAGCAAAATCTTGCCTTACTATCCCACCATTCAGGTGATCTCTTTTTCAATTGCGGCAACTGGCATTTTTGTTTTTTGGCGTACATCTCCTTTCCCACCTATCCTCAAAACCCTTTTTCCCTTCACCTAATTTATCTTTTATCAATACGCGGTAGTCTCCAGGAGTTATGTTCTCCTGCCGTTGCTGATTTTTCTGATTGGCCATTACTACCCACAAAGGTTTCATCGGACCTACCTGTTCACCCTCTTACTCTGTTTACTGGCCTACGTTAGTGTCTTTTCGGCGCTGATCGCCATTTCGACCATGCTGGTCCATTTCCTGAGTCTGTTGAAATGGTGGAAAGAATTAGAAGGTGAAGAGCGAAAGCGACAGATGGCTTCTTTAGTCGCATTCGGGTTATTCTTGATCCTGATGGCATTTCAGCTTTGGCAACCGACAGATTCATCCTTTGCCAAGAACTACCACTTTGAACTCGACCGCGTTACCTCCAGGTTTTTAGAGGTGACAGATCTAATTATGGTAGAGATCAAACCCATTTCCTACTCGATTCTAGCGGTCTCCTGCGTTTGGTTCTGGATAAACCGAGTTTTGCTACTGTATCTCTTGTCTTCGCTATCCATCATTTTTCTGTTTGCGGTCAAGTATTTCAACTCCTGGCATGAAGGTATCCTCTTTCTGGCTTGGATTCTCCCCTTATGGATCAGTTTTCAATCCCAATCGAAGGATAATGTCCGTGGAGGCGAAGTCATGTTTTCCCGTTACAAGCGCGCGATGACACTGATGGTATCTTTGGTATTTGCCTTTCACATCTACTGGGCAGGAGCAGCCTCGATCTCGGATCTGAGAGGCAGTTACTCAGCCGGTCGGGCAACGGCCGACTATATTAAGACTCATCAAATGTCTGAAGCTAAAATCTGTGCCACTACCTTTTGGTCAACTTCGATCCTAGCTTTTTTTGACCAGAACATATTTCTCAATCATAACAACGGTCAACGACCATCGTTCTGGTTCTGGGCTAACGATAACAGACGCGATGACAATTTGAATTGGATCTTGGAACAACAACCTGATCTAGTCATTATCGGTCGCCCGAAAGAACCGTCGGCACCTATTGATGGCTACCAGGAGGTAAACTTGTTTGAGGGCAACTTATACTGGAAAAACCGGATTAAAGAGCAGCAACACTTTGCCATATACCGGAAGTTGAGTTCNGTTGACTAATCGACAATCGGACAAATCACCTGTCCACGCGCACCGGCGTTTGTCAAGAAAGATGTCCGGTTTTTTCAGGTGGTCTTAAGCAGTTTCTGCTCTTCAGCACGTATTTCTTTCGGTGGGTTTAACCAGACCTCAGTNACTAGCCTCCANCCTCTAATTTCACCTGAATTACCAAGGTNNATTCCTCTCTTNAGCCGTTTTGTAGACTGCCTTTCTACGTTGTAAGCACTCCTCANCTTTACCCTTATGACGGTGGTTGAGGCTAACATACTGGATGGGNCGCTCTGGCGATGCTGANCGTTGCACCACTGCGCAAACTGACGTGCTCATTAACGGGTNGCTTAATGCTCTCAAAAAGCTTATTTGGGTANACCGTGATGTATTTCAGGCTATGAAACAGGCTTTCTGAGTAGAAATTGTCATCACTGACTAAGGGACGGCTGAATGAGAGAACAATCCTTACCTTCTGTTAAGTGGAAGGTTACGTATCATTAATCTGGCTTTGGTGCGTGTCGACCGTGACACCGGTAACACCAATCCCGGGCATATTCTCCTTTTTGTCCCCATGAGTGTGTGTCGCTGTTTNAATCCCAAACTGGGTTCGATTAAAAGGGACTGAACTGTGATTTCTATGATTATTGTGGATAACCCATCCTTCAGACATTCGCCTTTGTGCAAAGGAGANACCCTTACCAAGGGGACGGAAAGAGGAGGGGTAAAAATCGGCAATCCCGATCTGGTTCGATTAAAAGTGCTGTATACTGNTCGAGTTTGGACTAATCGTTATGTGATCTACGACANCGTGGTCGGTAGCCTTTAGTTGTCAGTAGCGAAAGGGTTAGGTGTATCTGAACTGGGAATACAATCTCTACTTAAAGGNGATTAGCGTATCGGATCCCACATAGCGGGTAGTTTCGGACGNGGCCATCATGNACTCGGCCGTTCTCTAAAATTTATGGGTAACGGAATTGATCTTTCGCCATTTCCTGTAGAATCGAGAAAACTGCCACCAGGGCCCATAAGGTATTCTTTTGCATTGCTGAAAACATCTTGCGCTGGTATTCTAAGCTTGTTCAGGACTCATACGGTAAGTTCTCGCGGTTTGCCATGTATCCCTCCAGAACTAACCATTGACCTTTGACATAAATCAGTGTANGATTTGCGGCCGTCCCCACCGGACGGATTGATCAGGTAGACATGAGTCAAATCTTCTACACCCACCAGTTTCCTGCGCCAGTTGATCGACAAAACAGGTGTTTGCAGTGTTACTCTGGTCAAAGGGGTAAACAGCACATCTAAAATCCGCCACGATTCATCTGGACTAGCGGGCAGCCATATTGTTGATATTCTGTATCTTGACCGGTACGATTAAATCGACACTNNCCTCGNTANTTCCTTCCTCAAAGGTAAATTGACTGCCTTGGTGGTGAATCGTAAACCGCTCACCCGTTTCCTCGACCTCAATTCCTAAATGATTAAAGCCCCCTCGAAAATTGTCTGTTAGTTCTGGCGTTTGAAGAATGTTTCTCCAGGTCTCTATCGATGATGTGGCCAACCTATCTTNACCATCGTCTGCATGGATAGAGAAAGCCAATATGGCCAACACCAGTAAGCAACTAATGCCCTCTCATCAAGCCCCCAAGATATTGAAATTTTGTTGTCAACAAGGCTATTATAGTCCAATCAAGATCGGACNACAATCGGCAAATGGACTGATATCCGTTTAGCTAAATTAACTGTTCTGGAAACTTCTAGACACGCGGATAACCCGGCAATCAGCTTTAGTAGAAGTTCATATAGATTACCTCAATAACCATAAGGTGGTAATGGTAAAAAGTAATGTCTGACCCAAACTAACCNGTAGACCAACACTATAAATCTCTGGGGGAGTGCAACACTTTGCGACGAATCGGAACACTCAATGAAGGGTCGCTTCACGCCGATCTCAAACAGTGGTACAGCCAACTTGGTGACAAGCATGAAGTCGAAGTTGAGGGCTACATCATCGACCTGGTGCGATCCGATCTACTGATCGAGATCCAGACCGGCAATTTTTCACAGGTCCAAACTAAGCTNGCCCGGTTGACCGAACGTTATCCATTATATCTGGTCTATCCAATCGCACAAACGAAGTGGTTGTGTAAAGAAGGAAGCCGTCGGAAATCCCCTAAACGGGGAACATGGTTTCACNTGTTCGATCAACTAGTGGCGATCCCAGACNTGTTGATGCGAAACAACTTTTCCATCGAAGTAGTATTGATCGAGATGGAAGAGAGGCGTGTCAGCAGTACCGCACATCGAAAAGGCTGGAAAGTAACTGGGCGGTACCTGTTAAGCGTAGTGGATTGGATCCGGATTGAAACCCCAATTCAACTGACATCAATGGTTCTGCCAGCACTACCTGATCTGTTCTCAACTGCAGACCTATCCAAAGCACTCAAGATTCCTCGTCGCTTGGCACAACGTATCTGCTACTGTCTCCGCCAGATGGGAGAATTGATTCCGTTGAGCAAAGCCGGCAATGCTATCCTCTATATGCGGAGGTGACTACCCGGCAGAATTAACCACTCAAAGTCCAAAGGCGTGCCGGAGCAGCGCAATGCTCTTCGGCACGCCGACGCCTGCATCCTCTCTACCTTCAAACTCAAGCGAGATATATCCTTTGAACTCTACCTCAGCAAGAATCTGGGCAATTCTCTGGTAGTCCAACTCCAGTGTATACCATTCACCACCACCGTAGTAGGTTTTGGCATGAACCAGCACGGTTTGGGGTGCAATCTGCTGTATTTTTGAGTAAGGGTCTTCCAGGAAATTACCACAGTCCATAGTTACTTTGAGCCAATCAGAATCAATTTCAGAGACGATTCGGTTCACCCCTTCGGGAGTATTGGTCAGCCCCCAGTGGTTTTCCAAACCCAAAATCACGCCGTTTTTCTCAGCGTAAGGAAGGCACTTCTCAATGGCCTGGATAGTCCAACCAAAAGCGTCGCCCTCGGTGTAACCCGGCAGTGCAGGTTCCTGACCACCATTGGTCATTAATTGATCGAAGGTAGGTATAGTTCCCCAGCGACCAGAATTGAGTCGAATAGAAGGAATGCCTAATTGATATGCGAGTTCGATGCAGTGTTTGGTATGGTNGACATTTTTCTGTCGTTCATCCGGGTTTGGTGAAACGAAACCTTGATGAATNGAGAGCGCATATANATCGAGTCCGTGAATAAAGGCCAGCCGTTTTAGATTCTGCAGATAGCTGCGGTCTTCAGAGTCCATCTGCCGATGCAAAATCTCGACCCCGTCCAGGTTTAACTCAGCNGCGNTCTGGATAACGGTTTCAACCGNTACTTTCTCAGGGGTAAAGTGCCAGTAAGAATAGGTTGAGACTCCAAGTTTCATCTTCTACCATCCTCAGGTCGNAAAAGCNTCTAAACATTGCTGGTAGACCTGGAACTGCTCACCTTCATGCTCTTCCGGATCAACCAACTTTAACCACAAAGCACTGTCTTTTTTGTCACCACTCAATTGCCGACGGCTGCCCAAATTGGATGGATCTTCACCGGACCAAACCACCTCTCCATCTTGAAGATAGATGAAATTGTTCTGATATTCATCGATCAGTTCCTTTTGCTGTTCCTGGTAAATCAAGCCTTGCTCGCAAGTAGTACGTCGCCAGTTAGCAACTGTTTCGGATGAATCGGTTTCGACCGAGTCAAACTCGGCGAGTGGAGCGGAGACTTCACTCTCAAAGTCGATTTGATCTAGATCTACGGTGCCATAACCGTTTTTCGCTGCAGTTAAGAGGTGGTTTCGATCTCGTTTGAAGGGTGGGGTAGGCCAATCCGATTCTGGGTCGTGGCCCATCAGGTACATACCGCAAGCATCGGTGGCAATCGGATGGTCGCCGGCAATCAATGCGTTGCAGATTCGACCTTCTCCTCCCCATTCACGACCCCACTGCCCCGTCAATGCGTCGATAATGTTGAGGCACGGCTTGGTAATCATAGCTAGATCCGGTAAAACATAGGATAGCCGAATCAGATGATGGTAGTAACTCCGTGTTCGCCCAACCGGTGGGACTATCGGAGGCAAGCCAAATAAATTCTTGGTACATAAGGTAATGCCCATAAAGGCATGATTTTTCATTTTGGCTACGGAAACCACCGCATCGGCCTCCTCGAAACAGGCACTCAGTGCATAGCGCGCAAACATAAGACCGCCACCCGGCACCTCGTAGTCAGCAAAAGGTGGTAAGCTAGAGTCTACGAACTCAACGTCAAATGCCTTCAATAAATGCAGATAATTAAAGTCGACTGGCATCACATTACCGTTGCTGTAAGGATTGGTATCGGTCGCAACCAATTGAGCGGTTGTATGCTCTTTTATCAAGCGTAAAATGGCTCGACAGGTTACATCATCGACCAGTTCACGTCGTCGCCCCTTAAAATATTCGATCCGATCGGGCAGTTTCATCATGTTAAACTTGATGACGACCTTCTTGGCTCTCTCGATTTTCTCCCAGGAGCGAGTCAACGGATCCGTGATTCGGCGTAGCGTTTGGAAAATCTCCTCTTCTGTTGCACGATAATCACAGTGTGCTGCACGCGTCATATAGTCTTTCATTCAACATTCCTTCCGGCAGATATGTCTGTTACTTTTTCTGGAATAGTTTTTCGTAGCGTCGGGCATTCAAGGCCAATAGGGCAAAACTGGTGGTCTGAATATTTACTTGCGGCTGTTTCAACTCAATTGGGGTCGCACTTTTAAAACTACCGTCCGGTAGTTGAGCTTGTTTGAGATAGGCACTCGCAATTAGGTCAGTGTTGAGTGGATCTTGCGAAGCAACCAGAGTTAGGATGACATAAGCCGTAATCTCAGGATCGCTGGGTTTTCCTTTGAAATTGGCGAATCCGTGGTCTGGATTCTGCATTTTCTTCAGCCATACCAACCGATCGTCGACGTCGTAAGTAGCTGATAATCCCTGCAAAACCCACGAGGTTACCATCACTTCGGAGGTCGAGAGCCGCTTCAAGGACCATGCCCCATCGTCGTTCATACGACTGGGATCGGCTAGCCAATTGGCGGCTTTGTTGAGTGAAGAGTAACGAGGTGTCACTAAGCGTTTCAGCCCAGATAAAACCGCCGCAGTGTAGAGAATATTCCCCGGTGCTCCCAATTCGCTGCCCCAACTACCGTTGGCATTTTGTGCTTCATCCAACCAGGTTAAACCTTTGAAAATGGCCTTCGGATCTCGATCAGCCATTTTCAGTGCCACCAAGGCAAAAATAGTATGAGCTGTATTGCCATTCCAACTTCCGTCTCCTCGCTGTTGTTTGATAAGGTAAGCGACCGCCCGGTTGATTGTTGGTGCTCCCGTTCCAAACCCTTGAGCGAGTAAAGCTTGGACGGTAATAGCTGTCACCTCCGCATCACTTTCATCACCCGGGATTAGTGACCAACTGCCATCTTCATTCTGATGATCCAACAAGAACTGTGTCGCTTTTTCGATCGCATTTTTGTCAGCTTGTATCTGGTCGGCCATCAGGAAAATGGAAACCATAACCAAGAAGTAATACAGTTTAGTTTGATCTTTCATCACTCTATTCCCTTCAGTTTAGATACTATACAATGACCTAGATGCTGCTCACATTACTATCCAACCCAATTTTCTTATTCAGGGATGTTCTCAATCAGACGATCAACAATGGTATCGGAGTTGACACCTTCAGCCTCTGCCTGAAAATTGGTCAAAATCCGATGCCTCAGGACAGAATGTGCTACCGCACGGACATCTTCGCAAGCAGCGTTAAATCGCCCTCTTAGAATAGCACGGGCTTTCGCACCTAGAATCAGGTATTGTCCGGCTCTCGGTCCAGCCCCCCACCGTACCCACTGTTCAACAAAATCCGGTGCAACCGGGTCTCTACATCGTGTCGAACGGACCATCCTGACCGCATATTTGACTACGTTGTCTGCCGCTGGTACTCGTCGCACAATTCTGTGCAACTCGACAATATCATCCCCTGTGAGAACGTGTTGCAAAGTGACCTCATCGATCCCGGTCGTGGAGCTCACGATTTGGAATTCCTCCTGTTCCGTGGGGTAATCGATAACGATCTTGAACATAAATCGGTCCAGTTGAGCTTCTGGCAGCGGATAGGTTCCCTCTTGTTCAATTGGATTTTGCGTGGCTAAGACAAAAAAAGGCTGATCTAGTCGATAAACCTGACCACCGGTAGTCACNTGGTGTTCCTGCATCGCTTCTAGCAAAGCGGCCTGGGTTTTGGGTGGGGTACGATTGATCTCGTCTGCTAACAAGACGTTAGTGAAAATCGGGCCCTGAATAAACCGCATCTGACGCTGTCCCGTCGTTCTGTCTTCTTCCAGAACATCGGTACCGATAATATCGGCTGGCATCAGGTCCGGGGTAAATTGGATTCGGCTAAACTGTAGCTCTAAAACCTGGGAGATAGTCTTAATCATTAGGGTTTTTGCTAATCCTGGCACGCCTTCCAGCAAGCAGTGTCCACCAGCGAAGAAAGCCATCAAGATTTGATAAACCGCTTCTTCCTGCCCAATCACAACCTGGCGGAGTTGGTTCAGGATCAGGTCTTTTCCCTGTACCAGCTTATCAATTGCGTCGATATTATCGTNCATCTTTCAACCGGTATCGCCTATCTACCGCATTATATCACACGGCTGTAGGGCTGTCACGGATTGTCGGAGACAGGCAGATCTTGCCAAAATTGAGTCGGTCCTCCAATATCTGATGCGCAAATTGGGCTCGATGCAGAGGCAAAGTCCGATCGACCACCGGGTTCAGTGCTCCGCTGTTGGCCAGCTGAACAACGGTGCGAAGTTCTGGCCTAGAGCCTAAGGCAGAACCGAGTAAAGACAGTTGTTTCTGGTACATTTTTCGGATATCGATNTGCCCTTGATTACCGGTTGTCACACCGCAGGTGACCAGCCGACCATTCTTAGCTAAGCTGGCGAGGCTCTGCTCCCAGGTAGCCTGACCGACATGCTCTAGTACCACATCAACCCCTCGACCATTGGTCAGATCCAGCACAAACTGGCTGAAGTCGGTTTGGGTGTAATTGACGGTAAAGTCGGCGCCCATTTGCCGGGCCGCCTGAAGTTTCTTCTCTGAACTAGCCGTGGCAAATACACGACAGCCCGATAGTTTGGCGATCTGCAAGCCGGCACTACCCACGCCACTTCCAATCGACAAAATCAAGACGTCTTCGCCCGGCTGGATCTTCGCACGGGTGACTAACATGTGCCAAGCGGTTAGATAAGCAATCGGAATAGCAGCGGCAGCCGAGAAATCGAGATCGTCTGCGATTGGTACAGCATTGACTGAAGGGACAGCGACGTATTCGGCATATCCGCCGTTGGTCTGAAAGCCGATTAGTTTTTGGCTGTCGCATAGGTTTTCGTACCCGTTGACGCAATCGCTGCACTGGCCACAACTGATATTGGGGGATAGTACCACTCGATCACCAACCGAGATCTGCTTCACTTTAGTCCCCACCTCAACCACGATTCCGGCAATGTCAGATCCCAGAATGTGGGGAAATGGGGCCACTTCAGGTCGATCCTGTCGCGCTTTCAAATCCAGGCGATTGAGGGCACAGGCCTCAACCTGTACTGACACCTCAGAAACTGTGATTTCAGGGTCGGGATAATCGGTGTAGACNAGCTTTTCGACCCCTCCCTGCTCGTATAAAACAACCGCTTTCATAAAACTCCTTTCCGACTAGATGATCAAACGATAATTTTCCTTCCTATTCTGGATAAGTCTCTACTAAATTAAAACATCTACCAACTCTATTATGACAGATCCTCTGNCTTCAGACAAGCTTGACCGAACCAGTTATCGCTCCCGAGAAATTAAAGGTACAGAATTAAATTGCCTTTTTTCCGATCAACTGTGATATGATGAGCAAAGTAGGATTCAATTAGACGTATCTGTGTTTACACCGACCTTAATTTATCAACCACGTAAACAGGTTATGGAGGCATTCCNTGTCAATACTGGATCTTCGTGTTCGCTATTTTCAGGATAGTACGCCCGTAGATGTCCCATGTCGGGAAGAAAACTTTGTTCATCGTCACATTANGATGCCACTGTCGCTATCCCAAACNGCTCTGGTGNTGGTCGATGTTTGGAACGTTCACTTTATTGAAAGTTGGATTGAGAGAGCCGAACGGATTACACGGGAGTCGGTTCTACCGATTCTGGATACTGTTCGCCAATGTGAGCAAAACGGAGAGCGGATGACCGTTGTTCATGCNCCCTCCCCGCCGGTGGCGGCTCAGTTTGAGCAACTCGCCCGACACCAGAAAAACCCGTCAGTTCAATCCGTCAGCCCATCGACCAATTGGCCTCCAGCTCAGTTCCGACAGCGGTCAGACGAATATCAGATTTTCCGAGGGCCACGCAGTCAACCGCCAGGGATTGACATTCATTGGAACAAGCTGGCGAGTCAGTTGTCGATCTCGCCACAGATCGAGGTCAAGCCAGAAGAGGAGGTAATTGCCACCGGTCAGCAATTGCACCAACTGTTGGCTGAACGTCAGATCCTGCACTTGATCTATGTCGGTTTTGCCACCAACTGGTGTGTCTTAGGTCGTGACTACGGTATTCGCGCTATGGCCGGTCGAGGTTATAACATTATTCTCCTGCGGGAAGCGACAACCGGCGTTGAGTTCCCAGATACTCTGGATGAGACCTTTACCACCGAAATCGCCGTCCGTGAGGTGGAGCAACAGTACGGCTTTACCGCTTCCAATCAAGACTTCTTTCAAGCCTGTCGGATAGTGGGAGGAAAGTGTCTGACGGGCTGAGCGAGAAACTGGCGTGGTCTNGGTTGAAATACTGGAACCTCGTGTTCGATGGATTGGTCTTTAGCTTAAGGCGCACCGAAAACCAAAATCGGTGAAGGTNCTGTCCGGGGCCAGGGCACTTCGGGCCGCACAACGGGCATAACGCACACGATGTCTCCAGGATCCGCCTCGCGCTGCCCGACGCTCTCCANACTCTGGCCCCTTCGGATTCTTAACCGGTGATTCCACGTAATAATCAGCCTGGAACCAGTCGGCACACCATTCGTGGACCCCTTCTGACATATTAAACAAGCCGTAGCCGTTGGGACCTTCGCTACCGACCAGTTTGAGTTCGGTATCCCGTCCACCCCGACAATCAACTGGTAAACTGTCACCGAAAGGATAGTCCTGATCTGCCTTGCCGCCTTGAGCAGCTTTTTCTCGTTCGGCTTCGCTTGGTAGTCGATATCCTTTTCTGCTTTCCGACGCCATCCAATTGCAGTAAGCGATAGCATCGTACCAACTGGTACCGACTACCGGTTGATCTGGCAGTTGAAACTTTGGTTCTTCCCAATAAGGGGGAGGCAAATGACCGGTCGCGTCCAAAAAGCGCAAGTACTCACCGCGGGTGACAGGATAAATCGCAAGTTGAAAAGCACTTAGCCAGACCTGGTGGACTGGACTCTCGTTCGAGGCGTGCTNGTTGCCCCCCATCGGAAACCAACCAGCGGGGATTATAATCATTTCCGGTTCAAAGAGTTGCTCGTTGCTTGAGTCCACTGCTGACATTAAACTCCTACCGGTACATTTTTGATCAAAAAACAACCCTCTTCCAGATCATAAATAAGGGTTACTTTTTGAGATTTAATGCTACCCTCACAAAAAACGCATTTTATAATCTTTAGACAGGAATCCATTACTGTCTGAATTATGATTTAATGGTGAATATGGATTGGGTGTTGCTGCAAACCACGATGAAGCACAGCAGACCCCGGACATCTGCCTGTTACTACCACTGGGAAGTTTTCTGAGAATGATCCCAAAGCACGTCCAGGGCCGTTTGCAGTTCAGTTAGGGTAGGCTGAAGGCCCCGCATTGGTCACGAGTCGCCAATTTAGGAGAGACGATCAGAAGCCCGCGGGTGAATCGACGGCTGTTTGTCTGTACATTCTGCGTTGATTTTACCGCTCAGCCGTTGCCTGAGCACGTATCTATTGTTGCGAGAAGAGTAATGAGGCAACAGTAGTAGAAAAAGGTGATCTGAGTGTGATTAGGTAGGATGGCTACCAAAGTCCTTTAATGATATCAAAAGATAGGAGTTTTCGCNATCAGTCAGCGACCATATTTGTTAGGTCAAGAAAGCGAAGAAAAGGAAACTTGAATTCAAGCATCGAGTTGCAATCAGGTNGTTGAGAAAATATCATAAGGGCTTTTATCTCGCCTGCGTCCTTACTATGGTTTATCAACACGTACTCGATATACCCGCCGGTCGTCAGCGTCCAAAATTGAAATCTTTAATCCAAGATGTACAAAGAAGTCATCTTTTTCTGGAACTTTACCAAAGTGATCTATCATGACGCCACCGATGGTGTCCACACTTTCGACTTTCAATTCTGTCTGGAAGATATCGTTGAAATCATCAATGTGCATTCGGGCGTCCACCGAATAGGTCTGTTCGGAGAGTTGAATACACTCAACCTCGTCGTCAGTATCATATTCATCTTGAATTTCTCCCACAATTTCTTCGATGATGTCTTCCAGCGTTACAATCCCAGCAGTTCCGCCGTATTCGTCAACCACGATGGCTAAATGTTGTTTATTGGCTTGTAGATCCTGAAACAGATCCCATATTTTTCGGCTTTCTGGTGTGAAAAATGGTGGCCGACTGGCGACCAGCTTCTCGAGTTCGATCGGCTTCTTCTCTGCCCAACAATCTAATAATTCCTTGACATGCAAAATGCCGATAATATGATCAACTCGACCTTGGTAGACTGGAATTCGAGAATGACGAGATTGAATGGCTATTTGTAAAACTTCATCGGCAAGTGTCGTTGCATCAATCCGAACCATATCGGTTCGAGGAATCATTATTTCCCGTGCGACTTTATCAGGTAGATCTAAGATGCGTGAGATCATTTCCCGTTCGTCTTGGTCCAAGATCTCTTGTCTGTCCCCTATGGAAACGAAAGTTTCTAGAGATTCGGAGGAGACTAGGCTGTCATTGGCAGCGGAGGAACTGCCACCAAGAATACGGATGCCAAGTCGGGATAAAAAAATCATCGGCATCACAATTGGAAATAGAAGCCAGTAGATCGGGCGCAGAAAGTACAGCATCCGAATTGCTGATTCGACGTTAGTGCTACGGATGTAATTTTTTGGAATTAGTTCGGTAAAGAGTGCCAGGACCAGGCTAGCCACAGCCACAGCCACGATTTCTGGCTGAGCGGAGAAGAAGTGGAGAGAGAGTACGAAACCACCTAGAAGACACAGGCTTTTAATAATCGCAATCGTAGCGTGGTATCTTTGCGGGGCGCGTAGTAAAGAATGAAGAATCTCGTATTCTCCGCCACCGGCTTCTGCGACATCTATAATCTCGCCTTTGCTGAGCCGATATAGGAGCAACTCAGCCATAGAAAACACCGCAGCCAAAAACAATGTGCTGAGGATACCGAGAATTCTTAAGCTGTCGATCTCATCCAAACCGGGACCAAATACTCCTTATTGCCAACCAGGATCAAGTACTGGATCAGAAGTGGTAAACAATAGGTTAAATTGTGCGCTAATTTTTTGGACGATCTGATTTTGTTTCTGAAACATGAATTCGGCCACCTGATCTTCCAAGTGATCGTATCCTAGTAAATGTAGAATGCCGTGTACGGTTAATATTACCAATTCCATTTTTAGCGAATGCGATTGTGTCAATGCCTGGTTCCGAGCTGTTGGGATCGAGATCGCAATATCACCTAGAATCAGAGGTGGAACTGCTTTAGAGGAAGAAAATTGAAGATTACCTTCCTCTTTAGACAGCATGGGAAAAGCGAGTACATCGGTTGTTTGGTCGATTAAACGGTACTGTCGGCTCAAAGATCGCATTTGACTATCGTCTGTCAAGAGAATGCTCACCTCATAAGCCTCTGCCTGGTGCTCGGCCAGAGTTGCTTCCGCTGCAGTCTCGACAACCGCTAGCACACAGACCGCCCGCCTGTCATCACTATTATAATTATTAATCAAGTGTATCATTTTGGGACGGTTGTTCGTAAGCTTCAATAATTCGTTGAACCAGCTCATGTCGAACAACGTCATCCTTGGAAAAGCGAACGAAAGCAATCCCATCCACGCTGGCTAGAACCCGTTGTGCATCGACCAGACCAGAAGATTTTCCGAGTGGTAAATCTGTTTGTGTGATGTCACCGGTGACAACAGCTTTGGAGTCACAGCCCAGCCGCGTCAAGAACATTTTCATCTGCTCAATCGTTGCGTTCTGGGCTTCATCTAAGACGACAAAAGAGTCATTTAGGGTTCGCCCTCGCATAAAGGCCATGGGGGCAACTTCAACCACGTTCCGCTCGATATAATTGTCGAGGGTCTCTGTCGGCATCATATCGCGTAGCGCATCGTAAAGTGGTCGAAGGTAGGGGTCGATTTTGGCAGCCAAGTCTCCTGGCAAAAAACCGAGGTTTTCGCCAGCCTCCACTGCTGGGCGGGTTAGGATAATTCGACTTAGTTCCCCGCGTTTGAGGGCTGCAACTGCCATCGCCATTGCTAAGTAGGTCTTTCCTGTGCCGGCTGGGCCAATCCCAAAGACCAAATCGTACTTATTGATTGCCTCAACGTATCGGCGTTGGCCAAGCGTTTTTGGACGAACTACCCCATGCTTGGAAAATACGGGAATCGACTCGCCGATGATTTCCTTCGATTGCGCATTTGTATGGTCTTTTGCGACCCGGGTGGCATAACGAACGTCTCCAGCACTAATCCGTTGCCCTTTTCTAATCAAGTGAAGTAAGGATTCGAAAGCTCGTGCAGCACAATGAACACCATCAGAATCGTCACCAACGATCTGTAATCCATCGCTTTTCATTTGAATACGTACATTAAAACTATCTTCTATTGTTCTGAGATGGATATCTGCCTCTCCAAAAACAGCTTGGATTTCATTGTTGCTTTGGATCGGTATCTTTAGAGATTCTCGATTTTGCAATACTTGCTTATCTCCGTTTTCGGTCTAATGTTAGCGTTCAGAGAACTTTAACTTAGTCTCTCACTTAACAGGAAAAGAAACCCTTTGAACAAAGCATATTTTATATGGATTAAAAACGAAATGCAAGTTCAATTCATATGCGAAACTATTGACATATTACGTCAATTCGTGATTGATTTTTTCTAGAATTTGCTGCACCTCAAGCTGGATTTGCCATTGTGCTGTCTGGTTAGAGGTTGGTGCAAATTGCTCCTGGTCACAGAGTCGTAAAATCTCAACTAACCGGTCGATCAACGAAGGTAAAACTGAGATTCCAGTTAAATGTTTCTGAACGGCCTCCGGGTTTAAACCTAACGCTGGTTTGGCATAGATCGCGCCAACATATCCGTAAATTCCCATGGCCAGATCACCAAAGGATTTGGCACTCTCGATCGTCCGGACTGCGTTTTGAAAAGGTTCAACTGTTCTTTGTTTCTGCCTTCGAACGACTTGCCGTTGTCGAATTTTTCTTATTCCTACATATCCACTACCTCCGAGAGTCAACAATACAAAGACCCAGACTAGAACTCTGTAGACTAGATACTTACTGCCGCTTGAAGTAGAGTCTTGACGGTTAGAAATTTGACTTGGCGTGCTCCCATCCGTCGGTGAAGAGACATCAACTGAAGAATTGACTTTGGGGTGAACAGTTAGGGCGGTTGCCCAGGTACTGGTAACCCGATACTGCACAGTCTCTGGATCAAAATATGGATATGATATCGATGGGATCGTTGTAGTTCCCGGTTTGGTCGGAATCACAACATACTCGTATGTTCGTTGTCCATAGATCTTCCCTTGACGGACCTCAACTGTATCTTGAATCTTAGGATCGTATAAAGTTAGAGTTTCTGTGACTGGTAATTGTAGATCCGGCAAGGTTTCGATATTCCCAAAGCCTGAAATTACTACTGTCAACACCACTGCATCGTCAACTGTTACCTCGCTTTTGTCGATAGTAGCCGAAATTTGGTACCGGCCAACGACGCCGTTAAAGTTTATTGGTTGGTCCGTTTCTGGTAAAGATCGTATCTCCAGTGAGACAGAATCAGTGATCAAAGTTTGAGAAGATTGCTGACCGGTTAGATCGAAAGAGGCTGGAAACCGAAATTTGGCTGGCTCAATGATTAAACGTCCAGCGGTCATTGGAAACAGTGCAACTTTGATTTCTTCAACCCGAAAGCGTTTCCCATCGATAGTTTCGATTTGACTCGGCCCCGATTTTAGCTGTTTCTTCCAAAAACGAGGCAGTGGTGGTAGAATGTACTTGGGAGAATCAAAATTGGGTAATCTAGCCGTATAAAGGTAGCGAAAGGTATAAGTAATTTGCTGATTGACAAAGGGTAATGGATTATCGATTGTTGCTTCAACTCTTTGCGTTCCTCCATAAAAAGGATTCTCGTAAGTGTCCGGTTTAGCTTGGGCTGACGATCCAGAGACAACTTTGAGTAACCATTTCTCAGTCCTCAGCGTTTGCCCGTCATAGTTAATAGAGATTGGCGGGATGGTAAAAGTACCGGCCTTTTTCGGTTTCAGGGCATAGGACCAGGTCATCGGCACCGAAACCTGTCCGTTTACTAGCCGATATTGATTGGAAGAACCCAAATAAGAAACCGATAGATCCCGCCAAAGGCTTGAGTTCCCCGAAGTCAGTTGGGGAGGCTGGATTTTGCCGAGTTGAGTTTCTCCGGACAACGTTATTTTCAGCGTTGTCGACTGGTTGAGAGAGATTGTTTGTGGAGAGACGGTTGCTTCCAGTTGAACCGCTTGGGCCTGAACTGGAGTCGACCGTAACAGAACAAAAAGATTGGCCAATACGAGGCACAAATAATAAATTATATGAGGAGAAAAAGCGGGAATATAACGGCTGACATAACGCCAACTAAAAAGCCGAAGCAACGATCTACCAGTCTTTATCAGACTTGTGCTGATTGGCGAACTTGCGCCGCAAAAACTGTTTTTGAACCACCTGTTCATCTTTCTGAAGTACTTCTAGGAGCCGTATAGCCTCCTCTTTTGACATCGATATCTCAGGGTTAACAAGGTCAGATCTTTTTGATAGCCGTGATTGATCGGCGTCTTGTTGCTGTGGTGAATAGAATGGATTAGATGGTGAATCTGCTTGCTTGGATCGTTGCTGCTGGACATCCCGATCGTTTTTCTCAGGCTGAGAATCGTCAGCGTTTTTGTTATCTTTCAGCCGAGAGTTCTCATCAGATAAATCGTTTGATTGGCCTTGATCAGTCTCTTGTTTGCGCTTCTGATTCAGAGCCACTTCGAGATTATGCTTGGCGTCCAGATCGTCAGGATTCAATCGCAGGCAAGATTTATAGGACTCAATCGCCTGATCTATCTTCCCGGCCTGAAACTGCACATTGCCTATATTGTAATGAACATCGGATTTAACCAGGTCTGCTCGATCCATCAGTGCCTTTTGAAAATAGGCCTCCGCTGAATCGAATTGTTGTTGTTGATAGTAGGTGGCACCTAGGTTGAAATTGGAAAGCGAAGGTTCTTGATCCCAAGCGGCCTCAAAGTCCTGCTTGGCACGATCATAGTTAGCCGATATATAGTGCTGATGGCCTTGACGGATCTTGGCTCTGCCTCCACCGATCCACCCGACCAAGAAAAAAATGTAGATCGACAGGAGCAGACGTACAAGCGATAAGCGGCACACACCGACTAGAGTCGGATGCATCCCTTCCTCTTGGTGAAAAAGCTAGAAGCCGAGAACCTTGCCACAGTTAGACCTATTGACCGGCTTCTAATCCTAGATCTATTATGGTCCATTTGTCAGCCTAAGGATCATCTGTGCCAACACAGCTCGATGTGCATAGAGTGGAGTTGGGTCTTTAGTATAGCCAACTAAACTGGTTAGAACGGTATCTGGAACAACTAAGTATCCCTCTGCTTCACGGGCAACTGTACTTTCTGGGCTAGCCGCTTTTTCTTGTGAAATGAGATCTCGAAGAGTCCAAAAATACTCGTAATCTTCGATTCCTTCCCGCAGTATCTCCAGCCGAATTGAGTTGATTGGCCCACTGGTGGATTTTGCCAGTTGTCCGGTATCATAAGAAGCCAATATCGATTTGGGTGGGTAGATAAGACGGCCATCACCATTACCCCAATTAGAAACCTGTGTTTCTGTCAGTAGACTACCAGATGAATAACTAATCGAATCTAGATACGGATTTTGTGGCATTTGCCCTGCTTCCTGATCTGGAAACTTGTCTTGACTGGTCCAGTAGTTGGTTTGCCATATCCGAATGCCATCGACGCCGTAGTACCAGGTTTGCCACAACCACATACGTAGATCAATGGCATTATGATCTATGAACAGTCCCACATAGGGTGCTTTTGGCTCGCTGCGTATATGCCACCAAACTTGATCCCCATTTTCCTTTCGCTCTTGGGCTCGGCTAGGATTAAAGTTAGGGACAATCGGACACCAGACATCAACGCTATCGATTAGCTCAGGTTCGACCTGTTCTGTTAACAATCGGCTGATTTTGGGCGCAACCTGATGAATCCGATCCATGCCTGCTTTGACAAATTGGTAATCGCTGGCAACAGGTTCATCAAACCAGTGGGCATAAGCTTTCTCCAGCCACCCACCGCTTTCCAAATAGTTTTGCAACTGGGTCAGGTAGCCACTGAACAAAATTTCGTACTCGGGCGTTCCCACTTGATGTCCCTCAATTTCTCCTACTCGGTGCCCTTGCAAGGTCCGATGTCCCATGCCTTCTAGTGGCAGATGAAAGGTATTGAAGTGGAATTGATCCAAATAACGCTTGGCGACAGGCTCGAAGCGTTGGGTATCCAATGTGATATTCCAGTCGGTGATTGAACGTTCAAAATTTGGGTCTGGAATCAGATTTTCACCCGTCGGTAAAGCACTTAGTAAAGTGGCATCAAACCAAGCAGTGCCAGTCTTAGTTCCTGATTCGGATGCTCTAGCGGGAAAGAAGCCTATACGAATAAACTCGGTTTCAGTGGGAAAAGCCCCAATTTGAGTCCACTCTTTTTCCCATGTACCACTACCAACGAAAGGTAAATCTATAATTTGCAAGATATCGCTGTTCTGATCCAGACAGACGATGGAAACCTGATACGGCTGCTGTAGTTTTTCTGTTTTGACATGCCAACTGAGCTCATAAGATTTAGTCGAGTCTATGGAAATCAGGTTTATATTGATTGCGGCTACATTGCCGGTTGCATCGTCATCAACTACTTTGAGGCTGTGATTCCCCTCGATTTTAACAGTTGAGTCTTGTTCTCCATCAATCCACCAGTTTCCTTCAAAGTCGGTGAAAATAGGATTGGTCTGCATCGGGTTCTGGGGAGAGATACGGTGGTTAGCAAAGTTTTGATAATACTTTTCCAACACTTCATCTAACTCTTGATCGTCGGTCAGTAAATGATACTTTCTAACATTTTCTGGATCGAATCCAAAACTAGATCGGACATGTGCTTCGTCAGATAGGGTAAAGTCCCAGACTTCCAGTTCGACCTCAATCGTCTCTTGCCAGATGCTCCCTTCTTTCAGAACTTCGACGACTTTAGCTTGTTCAGCCATTGATTCTGGTAGTAGGATGTCTTCCACTTCGATTTCGGCACTACGAGACTGAGCGCCAGAGGCATCAATACAGTTTAGGTGGTAGCCGATCGAGGCCTCACGTTGCTTGGTGGCACTCAATTGCTGACGGATTTCTACAGGTTGGCGAATCTTCCCCTCAGAGAGTATAGCATCTGTCCCTAAAGTGCCACTGATAATAACTGATCCACGATAGGTGCCTGCCGGCAAATCTGAAGGAGTATAAAAAGTCAGCCAAAACGGATAATTTTGTCTGGACTCGAGTTCCAGTGGTACTGTATGCGGTAGAAGTGGGTCTGGCCAGTAGCCTCTAACACCAACACTATCTGATGGATGACGTACCAAAACGTAATCGACCTTGTTAATCTGGACCCGATTTGCTTCAATCAGGTCGTTTTGATCCGAAACGAAGTTGCTACAAGCCACCGTTACTTGTGATAAGCGGTACTTTGGGCGAATGACCAGTTGGAAGGGCTCATGTTCGTTTTTGGCGGTACTCAGGCGAATCAGCGATGTTTGATTGGTCGGTGGCACCTGTTGCCGGCTGATCTTTCGAGTGCTATCTGCCCACCAGACCGTTGCTAATGTCGAATCTTGAGAGACTATTTCTCCATAGTTGGCTTGATATAATATCGGTACATGGAATGGAATCCGAGCCAGAAAGACCGGTTCTCCGTAAAATCGGTCAGCAACTTCAATCTGCATCTCATAATTGCCCACTTGTTGGAGCCTATAATCGGTCCAACGAACCTCCCAAGTCTCGGCCACCCCGACAGTGAAGGTACGCCGACCAGGGGTAATCGTCTGGAGGGAGGTACCTTGATCTGCATCATTTGAAGCGAAAGTATCCGTAGATACCAAAGGGGTAATTTGCAGGGTAGCTTCTAATTCTAAGCTGTAGTTAATCAGGTTAGCAATGTCGATGACAACCTGGTTATGATCACCGCTATTCAGATCTCCGATCGTTTTGAAGGAAACGTCAACTGCACCTGTCTCTGATAGAACCTCGACATAATTTGTATCACCGATAAATTGAAGAGCATCATCTTCGAGTTGTGCCTGATACTGGTAGTCGATAATCTGGCAATCTCCTGTCGACTTCAGCCGAATAAAGATAGAATTGGAGGGTAATAACTGAGTCGGAATTTGAACCTGATATTGTCCGTTTTTATCGATCTCTTTTACCGTTATAGCACCGGTGCTGAAATTCCCGTCGGCATCGCATTCTACCAAAAGAGTAGCATTGTCGCGTTTCTGAACTTGTAACCTGATAACCCCACTTTGTTGGCTCTGGTCTGGCAACGTATGAGCATAGACAATTTCGTCCTGAGCTGATAAGATCCAGCGATCGGTATTGAAACTGGCACTGTGTTGGAGTAAGCAACGCGAAACATTACCGTCGATCTCAGTAAAGTCGGAGTAGAAAACATATTCTCCATCGTGGATCAACTCGCCTTTGCCTAACTCCAAATTATTACGATGGCGATGAACAGGAGTGACCTTAACCAAGGAAATATTATCGAAATAAACTTTGCCATCAAACTGCCACTGACCAAATCTCAGGAAAGCATCGGTCACGTGCTGTGGGGTTGTAAAAATAAAATCGCGACTCTGCCAGCTAGTATCGGCTTGTAGATCTATCAGATCTATATTCGCCAGGTGCGATCCTGCAATGGCAGTCCCAACGCCATTGGTTTGGACTGAAAAGCTTAAACGATATGTTGTATTGGGGGCGAAAGGATTATTTTCAGATTTCCAGTAACTGGAGGTTTGACCTTCCCCAGAAACACTGATACTTCGGCCTGTTTTACCGCTGAACTCCCATTTGCCTTCTGTCTTGGAAGATAAGATCCACCCCATGGGGGAATTGCCTTCTTGCCCTTCAAATCCACCGTTAGTAATTAATGCCTGTTGGTTGGGTGGCAATACAGCTTGTGCCAACAGACAGGGTAAAGAGAATAAGACCAGCAAGAGCGATCCAGCAATGTTTTTCAAGTTTCTCAACTCCTTTTTAGCTTGCCCGGTTAAGCGAAGGCAAACGCAACTTTGAGAAAAGGTATCTCTAGACCTTGGTAGCAGAGTACCTTCTCCATCTACAATAACTTTATGATCGAGATTTCAAGACCTAATTGTGCATCTGTTGGGTTAATTTGTCAATACAAAACTGGTTCAAATCGGCCTAATCATGGCAGATAGATCCGCATTTCACCAATTTTTAAAGGTATAAGTTCGTTCACCCGCAATCAAACCGACAATTCCCCAACTACTACTACTACCATAGGTAAATTCGCCGAGTACCATACCAAGAAAGAAGGGTAGCCGTCGGCGATAGGTTTTGATACCATCGTGTCGAAGGCAAAGCCACTTCATCAGCCAAGCGATGAAGAAAGGAAACCACAGCCGTTCAAAATGATAGTAACCGGCTAAGGGTTAGCCAAGCGGATGAAAAGTGGCCACCAGATAAAACGTAGCCTAAGCGCTGTATTGACCAGCACAATGGCCAAACCCACTCCCGTTGCTATCAGAAACGGAATATCGGTCTCTTGTGGTTTACTCAACCAACGTTCGATGACTGTATCGCCGGTGACACCTCGCCAACTCCCCAATGGTAGCTAAGTTGGAGAAAAACAAAGAAGGTTAAAAAGGCACTGACAAAGACGGCAAAAATCATTGCTAACCACAGCTGTTAGGTATTGATGCCAAACCTTTCTGCCAGCTTAAAGTGTTCTAACAAAAAAAGCATCGGGTTGTTACGAACCTCCTTAGTGAAGGTCCAATATGGCGCAGCTGCCGTTAAGGTGGATCTAGACAATCGGTGACTGCCCACGACCGCTACAAACAGTTGAAGCGGGCCAGAGTAGTGAATGCCTTGCAAGGGGGAAGCAAGTTCGGCTCGCATGCGAGTGAAGCCGAGAGCAATTGCCATGTAGACCAGAAAAAAAACACCAAAAACACGCCACCTGCTAACACACCTAAAATAGCAGTCCTATACCGCATCGGTTCATCCTGGTCTCATTATTCGATTCTACCGCACTTTGGATCACTTGAGCAAAAGGTTTCCGGGCCAGCCACAGTGCCACGATTGCAATCCCCAAATAAGCCCCTAGAACCCGTTGGTCTGGAAAAGGATAGTTTAGGAGTATCAATACCTACTTATTGCCCCAAAGAGATATTGCGCTTTGCAAACAAGGAACAAAAACCAGCAGGAGAAGAGGAAGTCTAGGGAATTGGGAACGCTAGTCCAATCACGTAAGGATTCCACTGAACCGGTACGTTTCCCATTGGATTGAAAGGACGGCTGGTAAAATGAGTATGCAGATCGTATTTCATCGGTAGACTGGGAAGGTGTGGGAACAGGAAGGCAAAGCTGTTGAGTAAGTCCAAACAACAGGTCAAGGAAAACCCGAGCCAGAGCAATCGATTTCGAAAGAAGCCAACAGCCGTTTGTGTCATTTCAAGCGGTAGGTGTGAACTAAGGGGTAACTGAGTTTTTCTTTTTCGACCTACTGTTGCCGAACGATTACGGTCAGGCATAGCATGGTAAAAACAGTAGCCGTCAAGAAGAACGACCACCAGATCATTGGTTCTAGCCAACCAAGCAGATGCATCTTATCCAGAAAGTCGGATTTGGTAAAAAGGTAAGTGATGGTGTAAACTAAGGTGCATGATACAAGTAACC
>PACG01000047.1 GCA_002699335.1 Candidatus Poribacteria bacterium | reverse complement strand
TCTAGACTACAGCGTGAGAGTAAAAACTGAAAGTTGGGCCTTATTCACTTTCCACTCTCCATTTCAACGTTCCACTCAATGGGAAAAACGGGAAAGTGATATCTGATTTGGATGAGGAAATATACCAACACCATCTGTTGCTAACGAGGTTGCCGTGGCTAGAAATGTAACCGGCATAGAACCGGCAAATTGCATGACCGGTCAGACCTTCCACTCCAGCCATCCAGATGAGACTCGCCGGATTGGCGAAATCGTTGGTCGAGCCTTAACCGCAGGTGATATTGTCGCCTTGATCGGCGATCTTGGAGCGGGGAAAACCTGTCTAACACAGGGGATCGCTCGTGGAATTGGTTCCCACGCTGACCAGTTGGTCAGCAGCCCTTCTTATACTCTTATTAATGAATACGAAGGGCTAATTCCCATCTATCACATTGACCTCTATCGACTGGGTGAACGCGATCATGTTTGGGAACTCGGACTAGACGAGTATTTGGAAGGAGACGGAGTTTGCGTAATCGAATGGGCGGATATGATTCTCGATCAACTACCCGAACATACCATCCAAGTTAAGCTCGGTTGGATCGACGAAAACAGTAGGACGATAGAGGTTAGTGGCCAAGACAATATATCTACTCATACCTTGCCTCTTACGAAAGAATAATGGGGCCGGAACAAGCATGACAGCCAGTAAAAAACTGATTCCTTTAAGCCGGCCTTGGATTGGGGCAGACGGCCCGGAGATTGCTGCGCTCAATGAGGTTTTTGCTTCTCGCTGGTTGAGTACTGGTCCCAAAACCGGCGAATTTGAACAGCGATTCAGCGAATACATCGGTGTTAAACACGCTATCGCTGTCAGTTCCTGTACCGCTGCTACCCATTTAGCGTTGCATGTTTCCGGTGTGACAGCAGATGACGAGGTTATCACCACTCCTTATACGTATACGGCTACTTCAGAGGCAATCGGCTATACAGGTGCCAAACCCGTAATGGTAGACATTAATCCGGTAACCTTGAACTTAGCCCCGGCAAAAGTCGAATCTGCTATTACTCCTCGAACCAGAGCTATTTTGACGGTACATATTGCAGGACATCCTTGCGACATGGCGACTTTGACCGAGATTAGTCAACAACACAATTTGGCTTTGATCGATGATGCAGCCCACGGCCTCTCCTCAGTTTATCAGCAGAAGATGATTGGCAATACTGGAGATTTCTCCGCTTTCAGCTTTCACGCTACGAAGAATCTGGCTATTGGTGAAGGTGGCATGGTGACGACTAACTCGGATCAATTAGCTGAACGGCTGAGAATTATCCGCCATCATGGTATCACTAAGGATGCCTGGCAACGGCAAGCGCAGGGCGATATCTGGTACTACGAAGTCACCGAGCAAGGGTTCAAATACAACATGAGTGATGTTCAAGCTGCTATTGGTCTTTGCCAGTTGGCTAAGCTCGAGAAACAACTTGAGATCCGGCACAACCTGGCTCAGATTTATCTCCAAGAGCTAGATGGAATTCCTGAAATCAAATTACCACCTGAACCACTTGACGGGAGACACGCCTGGCACTTGTTCATCATTCAACTGGATTGTGAAAACCTGAACGTCGATCGCAGTCAGTTCATCCGNGAAATGAGAGCGGAGAACATCGAGTGNGGTGTTCACTACATNCCCTTACACCTGTTTCCATATTACCAACANACATACGGTTACCAGGNGGGTGATTTNCCAGTGGCTGAATCAGCTTACAGTCGGGTAGTTAGTCTACCCATGCACCCCTTGCTTGAAGTCGAGGATGTTTACATCGTTGCTGAAACTATCAAACGGATAATCAAATCTGCCCGTTTGGCATAATAACCGGCTCATCTAGATAATGTTGGTCCCGAGAAAAATGGTGACTATCCGTTTTTACCTAATTTCTCCATCTGGCTAAGGTTCGATGCTAAGCGTTATACGTGCCCTTCGACACTCCGGATCACCACGAGGTAAGGTCCTGTTCCTCATAGTCGCTCTGATTGGTTGGGTCTTATACTTTTTTTCTCCCCGGATATTCGATCGAACGTCCCCGGAGTTATTGGTAGACAATGTCTCTACGGGTCAGGTTTTACGAGAAGTGGTCACTCTCTTAATTACAGCAACCGATGCAAAAGCGGGTGTCAAGTACCTTTACCTCCAAATCGACGATGGTCCTGTGCAAACATTGCAACATCTCAAAAAACGGACAACAAGTAGAAAATCTGAGTATATTTACGATCTCTCCGACTTGACCGATGGCTCACATCAGATCTTAA
This sequence comes from Candidatus Poribacteria bacterium, assembly GCA_002699335.1. Next base: position 8,808 of record PACG01000047.1, on the reverse strand, counting down.
TTACTGCTGTTGACAACGCGTTCAGGCAAAACGAGAAACAGGTTTGGCTTGATTTTGTCATCGACGTGACCCCGCCCCNAGTCAAACTAGAAACGAAGCCCAAAGTTGGAACCCAAGGAAATACCCTAGCCCTTTTTATCGTTACTAACGAACTTTTAAAAGAGATTCAAGCTACTCTTTTTGGAAAAAATTTGCCTCTTTATCCGCTATCCACTAATCCGGATGCAGGACAAAAACTGCATTGGTACCGGGGTCTGGTTGGAATTGGTGTCGGTCAACAAGCCGGCTATCATTCTGTGGAGACAGTTGCTACCGACCTGGCAGGCAATCAATCAGAACAGGTCTTCATTTTGGAAATTGAGGAGACTGAGTTCGAGCAGGGCGGTTATATCAAACTCTCGCCGGAAAAACAGAAGGTGATGCTCGATAAGTCCAAAAGCAGAGAAGATAACGCCAAGCGAGCGAAGGCCTACGCGGTAGCCGATCAAACTGCTGAACAACTGTGGGTAGCACCCTTTGTACGACCCGCTTCCGGCACTCTAACCTCACCCTTTGGTAAATACCGGGAATATAACACCGGTGTAAAGCGACATCATCTGGGAACCGATATCGCCAACCAGACGGGCACAGCTATTTATGCGGGCAGTAACGGTATTGTGACACTAGCAGAACGCCTTCACATTTACGGCAACAGTGTCATTATCAACCACGGTCAAGGGGTTTCAACCAGCTACAACCATCTTAGTGAAATTAAGGTTGAAGTTGGCGGCAGGGTCGAAAAGAACCAGCAAATCGGTTTAATGGGGGCAACGGGGCAGGTAACAGGGCCACATCTACATTGGCACATGGCGGTCAACGGTGTCGCGGTTGCCCCTGAGCAGTGGATTGAGGTCAATTTCTCAACGCTCAAGCATGTCCTTGACCCCACCGAAGGTACCAACCTATGGTCGGGAAGATGACCCTGTTGAATGAACAATCCTCATGGACCGAAACATCCAAGGGCACTGACTGTGAACAATATCCAACATTGAAACAGATTATTCCAAGCCAAACTTGCTTCTCTTGTGATGTCTGCTGTCGTTTCCTAGATCAGCAGAGCCATTTAGCACCTATTTTTACTAAAGAAGAGTTTGATAAGGCAATTCAAGCAGGATTATCGGCTGATCTTTTTCAGAATAGTAGGGATGGTTCCAGCCGGCAGATTCGTCTAAAACCATATCGAGATTTATTCATTTGCCCTGCTTTTGACCCCGATACTCAACAATGTACCATCTACGAACATCGACCACTGGATTGCCAGATCTATCCTTTGGCAATTATGCGAGATGTCGATGGGCAGAAAGTTGTGTTAGGTATAGATCCGATTTGCCCCTTTGCTGAGGCTGAGATCCAAACCCCATTCTTTCAGCATTATGTGGATCACATTTCATCGTTTCTCGAATCGGAGATAATTGTGAATCGGATCGCCCAGAACAGGGATTTAATCGGCTGTTTCCAAGAGAATGTAGTTGTTGTTAGACAGTTAACCAGGCTGACCGAAAAAGTGGTTGCCAAAATTGCTCCACCCACTGACCCTTGCTGACAGGCAGATCTTTGCCGATTACCTAGCTAGGGCCTATCGACGTTTACAATTTCAGACAGACTTTGTCACTCTGCCATCGGCCTATGCCTTTGCCAGTCACTATATTTGGCGGGATTTTTTCGACTTTTACTGGGCTATCTGGGATGGCTACTTCTGCCTGTTCGCCAAGCAAGCGGAAGACTACTTTATGCCTATTGCGCCATTCGGCGACTACAGCTATCCAAAAGCGAAAAATAGTACGGACACCGAGAACTTCGTATCCGTTTTAGACCGGGCCTTCAACTTCATGCTCTCCCAGAGTCAACGGCCTCATATCGTACGCATTGAAAATATGCCCATCTTGCTATGTTCGCTGTTGCCTGAAGCCGGTACAAATTCCACATCTGCTTCTAAAAGATTTCATGCGGCTGAAACAGAGACGGAGTTTATCTATCGCCGCCAAAAGCTGGTTGATCTCAGAGGTAACACTTACAAAAGCAAGCGTCATGCCATCAACACTTTCAAAGCCGCTTATCCTTCAGCCGAAGTAAGTCCCTACTCCCCCAACAAGGCTGAGGATTGTTTGAGATTGTACCAGCAGTGGTCTACTTCACGTGCCAAGACGTTTCCAGACCAGGTATATCGTGCTTTACTGGAAGATTCATCTCTTGCCCACCGAATTGGACTGCAGATAGCAGACAAGCTGAACCTGTTCGGTCTAGTGGTGAAAATCGCTTGTCGTATTTGTGCTTACACGTTGGGTTACGCCTTAGGGCCAGACACCTTTTGTGTTCTTTTTGAGGTGACAGATCTTCGATATCCAGGTCTAGCCCAATTTATTTTCCGCCAATTATGTGCCCAACGCACCGAAAAGTGGATTAACGTTATGGGCGATTCGAGATTGCAAAATTTAACGCGGGTGAAAATGTCCTATCGTCCCAGTCGACTAGAGAAATGTTTTGCTCTTCGACTAGCCAATGAGGCCTAAACGGATGGGGAACGCTACACCTAAAACCGGGCTAATTTTTCTGAATGGGTTCTATGATTTGGATCGACTCATTTTTTATCATCGGGTAATCCAGGAGGCAACAGGCCGTGGATGTCCCCTGATCTGCGCCGATGGTGGCCTCCGTATTTTTGATGTGCTGAACAAGGCTTTCGATTCCAACTTTCGACCCACTCAGTTAATTGGCGATCTGGATTCTGTTACCGATGACGGATTGTTAACAGATCAATCCAATTATTTGGGGATAGAAGTTATTCCAGAATGGGTTGGTAGATTCGACAAAGGTGTCACGGATGGCCAGTTAGCTGTCATGCTGTCCCTAGAACAATTTGGCTGTCAGCGTCTTCATATTTATGGTGCCCTACCCCGTTTTTACGAGATCGACCATTTTTTAGGTAACCTGAAGTTAATGCGATTGGTTCATCAACATTGTCCAGAGGTAAATGTGGAGATGCGAGATCCATTGCAAACGGTTTATCTTCCGCGAACTATAGTCAGGATTAAACGCAAGACAGAAATAGTAGGCGGCCAAATCAATAACGATCAACTAGAACGAATTTCACTAATCGCGCACGACAGAAACGTTAGGGTTCGAAGATCCAGCGGGTTGCGTTGGGATCTAGCAGGATTGTGGATTGACCCGGATCAACCGACGGCAATACGCAATGAATTTTTGCCCACCGCGGACAGTATTACCATCGAGTTGGAACCCGATTCCGATCCTGTACTGGTGATTCACAATTTTTACGAATGAGGTATCAACTATGAGTTTCAATGGGCATTGATACTGAATATAGAATGTAGGAATAGTGAATGGTGAAGTTATTGGTATCTTCTCCCCTATGCTAAATGCTTCAGTTTCAATTTATTTACTTGAACGACCTATCCATCTCATAAATTATATTTACCTTTGAAGGTGTCTAGTGGTAGATATAGCTAAATCATTATAGAATGGCATAATAGACACCGTGAATATTCCGTCGATTTTCGAACCAAAGTCTTTCAGTTCAAAGGAGAAAAAAGGCTAACCTTTGAACCAGTCAATGACCAGTTTGATGTTTTTATTCGGACATTATTTAGTTGGCAGAAAAACTTGAGCTAACTGTGATTCACAATAAGCCGTCCACGAAAAATCAATACGGATAGGCAGGAAAAGATATTGTAAAGCAAGTGGATGCCTGCCAATGCTAACCAGCCAGACGCTTCCGGCCTGAGCCAGTCTATCCACCATGCTTTACCGCCTCTTGGTGTCAGCTATAAAAACGTTGTAATATCCAAAGGCGAACCAACAGGTAGATATCAACTCCCAACAAAAAGTAAACAACCTCACCTTAAAAGGCGAGATTGTTTACTTTTCATTCCCAATAATTAATGTTAGTTATTAAAGATGCTTGTCATCGTGCAAATGCACAGGCCCGTTCCAAATTTGAATGAGTCTGATACGGCCTACTGAGTTGTCGGGAAAGCGGAATGAAGTACTATTTTTGGAAAGTTAGGTTAAGGGGCAGAATATCGGTTTATAAGATAAATCATAGAAAACATTTGCCTTTTTCTTGGTTTTCGATTAGAATCTAAGCCTAACGAAAGGTTACGCAACGACGAATATGGTAATGGGAGACTATAATGCACCTAAGACCGACTTGTTCACTGTTCTTGCTCTTACTAGGAGTAATCTCACTTATTTCCTGCGGAGATTCAGACAGCAAAGCGACCATTTCCAAACCAACGACCACTACAACCAGCAGTACAGCCGAAGAAGCAACAATCATTGAGATCAATGTGGCGGCTGAGGAAACTGCCATTCGAGCCCTGCACAAAGCGCACGACGACACTGTCAACCAGAGGGAAGCCGCTCCAGTGATGGAATACTGGTCTGAGGGGACAGGAATGGTAATGGCACACAATTTTTTTGGTATTGTAGTCATCAGTCGGGGCCGTCAAAAGGTCAGAGCTACCTGGCATTCTATCTTTGCCCGCAAGAACCGGTGGTTGATGAAGACCACAATCGAAACAGTTGTGATCGAAAAAAAACGTGGAAAGTTGGCTAGGTCTGAAGGGCGGTTCAACTACCTGGTCAACGCGAAAGACTATAGAGCCTTGTACGAGAAGGGCAAAGATGGCGAGTGGAAGATCAAAGCCATCGACTACGGTAATAATGGGTTGATTCAAGGCTTCAAAGTAAAAGGGTAAGTTTTACTCGCCGACGGCAAGTTAGACAACACCTGAATCGGACTTGACGTGGGTACTATTTTTGCTCAGGTTCTCAGGTTAGAGATCCTGGTACTCTCGTTCACACGAGATCAACAGCGGAATCGACTTGATGACTTCGCACGAAAGTAGGAAGCCATGATTTTTCGAATCAATTAACATACAAAATCCTAGTCCAGATGGAAACGGATCCCGGCCAGGACGATTGTTGGAATATTTCCGGTGGTAGCTCCGACAGTGAGAACCACCGATTTCTAATCAGTGATATTCTTGGTAGGTTTGCGGAATAAGACCACACTTGTCTCTATAAAGTTAGGTTCGGTTAGCCACAGTGCGGCTACCCAACGAAAGGTTGATTCAGAATAGAAACAGACGTGGGTAAGGTCGTTCTTGTAGTGCCAGTTATTAAAATCGGCTGGATCCTCCACAAACTGGGTCATTACTCCTAGTAGACCGCCAGGTTTCAAACATCGCCACAGCAGATCGAATTCTTGCCGTGGTTGTTGCAGGTGTTCAATGGTTTCTGAAGTGGTAATAAAGTCGTATCGAGAGTCAAAGACGGTGGGATCGTCAGCATAGAATCGGTCGTAGATCGCCATTTGATGTCCAACTTCTTCAAACATAACCGATAGGGTTGGTCCTGGCCCCGAGCCAAAGTCGAGGCCACTGCTGTGAGGAGATAACTGTTGCTGAATCGGGAGGAACAGGCGATTGAGGAATTGGCGGTATCGCGGATCTTGTGGCGAATTCTGGTGGGTATCGTATCTGGCCTTTTCCTCGTCAGCCGATAGAAAGTATTCAGGCAGTGCAAAAATGAGCTGGCAGTCTTGACACTGGAGATAGTCACGGCGATCGTCCTGAAAAAAGTGAGCGCCGTGATGATTATTCAGGCAGAGCGGGCAGACCTGCTGCTGGCACAAAATTTATAGACCAGTTTTAAGCCAGGCCCAGTTTGTAGCCAACTTCCCCATTGGGTCAACAGATAACCCTTTGGCTTTGAAGTTTTGTTGAATTTCTTTTGGAGATAGCGCTCGATTGTATATCGTGACCTCATCAATCAAACCGGCAAATCCGCCATCTGCGGCTTTACCAATTTCTGTCTCAGTACCTCCATTAGTCTGAATTCCTTCGGGACGCTGGAGTTTCAACTCATCTCCACCATCGAGATATAATAGCTGGTCCTTTCCTTTAACAACTGCCGTCAGGTAGTGCCATTGGCCTGGTTTAATTTTCTTTTTGATGGGAAAGCCAAATCCCCCATCACCGTTCCAACCGGGACAAACGATGAATTCAAGCTCCTGTCCAGCATTTCTACCGTCAAACCTTAGAGCCCATCCATTGATATCCCTTTGGGCTACGATAGTACCGCAACAGCCAGCCACAACGCCTTTAACGGGTTCATCATTTTTAGCATTAATCCAAGCAGCAATTGTCATTTCTTTAGCACCATTAAACGCTAGGGCTTTAGTACCAGGGATATCGACCGAATCATCTCCGTCGCCTGAGAAGGCCTGACCGATTTTCCCTGCTTTGATTTTCCCGTTTCCGACCAGTTCACCGTGGTTTTCACCGATTACATCTTTGACTGTTTTGCCATCTACTGTGTTTTGATCCAGCGGCCAGTAGGCGACCAACCCTTTGGTTACTAGTTGAGCTGAGGATATTGTTAACACGCTGAATAAAACACCAAATAGCGCTAAAAAAGATACGTTCCTGTCCATATTATGTTACCTCCATAAACTTGTCTTCGGAATAATCGGAATAAATCGCCTGTAGCTTATGCTAAGATGATTCCGTTCTAGCGGTGAACGACTTAGCGAGAACAATGTTTCAGAAACCACTGATACAGGTCTGGATTGTCGTAAGTCTGGGTCCAGGAACGTGACCAATATCAGGATAAATGGTGAAACGGCCCCGGCTTCCCACTGCTTTTAACGCCGTTAACCATATCCTGAGAGTGTTGAAACGGAACGACGGCAGACCTTTGATTCAGCCGGCTTGCGACGGATTTTCCCGGCCACGAATCGGAGCTGCAGCCGCAAAAACTTCCGGATAGGTCGTGGCTAATGCCCAAGGACCATATTCCCCCCATACTCAGGCCGGTCAAATAGAACCGTCCTGAATCCATAGGATAGCTCGCAACCACCTGGTCCAGCAACCCTTTTAGGATTTCGACTTTCTCTGCCCACTAGGATTCTGTCGAGCACTGGGGGGAGACAGTAATGAAGGGGAAGTTTTGGTCCCGCTCAACGATCTTTGGAATATCGTGTTTCTTGAGCCTCGACAGATCGTCTCCGCGTTCCGCGGCCCCATGTAGGCAAAGAATCAATAGATGGAAGTCATCCTCTGAATTGGGGCGAATGTGTAACAGGTAATGGAGGCGTTCCCCCATTGGTGTAGCTTAATTCGATTTGCACTCTGTACAACCTCTGTATTACGGTGTTTAACCGGAGGTTTTGACGATCACCCGATCTACGGTGTAAGCGTCGAGTAAATCGGTGCTGATTTCAAGGCCGAAGCCCGGCTTACCGTCCAGGTGAAATACCCCTTCGGTCGGCATGGGTCTTAATTTATTGTAAATTTCACTTTCCGTGCCGTGACCGAGCACTGACGCAGCCAGACCAAATGTTTCAGCCATCGACGGCAGAGGCAAACAAGCTGTTAGGTGTAGTCCCCAGGGGGTACCCGCTTGGTGGAGCCAGGTGGGAATTCGCAGTTCGGCAGCCTCTTCTGCAATACGCAAGCATTCACCGAAGCCGCCCGCCCAGCTAATGTCGGGCTGGATCATGTCCGCTGCCTTACATCGGAGTAATTCCCGAAAACCATAGCGGGTAAATTCATGCTCACCCGAAACAACCCAGGTTGGATCGACAGCCTGGACCAACTTGGCCATGCCTTGGTAGTCGTCTAAGGCAATTGGCTCCTCAATCCATTTCAAGTTGAGGTCGGCTGTAGCCTCAGCAAAGCGGAGCGTGTAGTCGACATCCCAGCGCAGGTAAATATCAACCATCAAATCGAGATTGTTTCCCAAATTAGTTCGTGCTTGTTGCACCGTTTCCAGGTTTTTTTGCCATCCTAACTCCCCTTCGGCAACACCAGCTCTAAGTGGAATTTTGCAAGCGGTAAAACCCTGATCAGCATAGTCGGTCACAGCGGTGCCGGTAGCATAGGCGGGAATTTCGAGCCGCGGTTGGTCCGTAATTAGGCTATAAACGGGTCGGTCGAGGATCTTGCCACACAGATCCCAGAGAGCGAGGTCGATGCCACTTAGGGCGTAGATGACCAGACCCCGTCGACCGTAAATCGAGGTCAAGTGATAGAGTTGATCCCATATTTGCACCACGTCGAGGGGGTCCTGGTCCAACAGAAAGTGTTGCAAATGCTGATCGATGACCAATGCACCCGCCAATCCACCACCACCAAGCCCGTACCCTTTCAAGCCTTTATCTGTACTGATCTCGACCATCAATGCACCTGCTTGGGTAGCGAACGGACCACGCCAATCGACATGGTGGCCTTTGGGTTGTGATGGTACCACTGCTCCCTTAGAGAAGGCCAGTGTTGGCATAGCTGATGGATTCAGGTTAAGATGCCAGGTCTGCAAGCCAACAATTTTATGTCGCTGTTTGGCCTGTTGCTTAAAACTCTGGCTTCGTTCGTCAACAATGGATGGTTTCATTCGTAGCTGTTTATTAGTAGATGTTGTTACAAAGAATTTTGCCTCGGTTGAACTCTTTCATCGATTATAACTCTTCCATTTCTTCCTGATATAGTAAGGGTTTCAATGGTTATCAACAGACTATAACAAACGCCACTCTGTGTCGTCAAGTGTATCCTTTTTTAAGTCCTAAACTACTTCGTGAATATAATTTGGAGCGAAATCCCACTGTTTTAAGGTGGAATATTGATCTGAAAATAGTTTTTTATTCTAAGAGAGTGTCCAAAAGCTCTTAGTTGAGTTGATGGCAAGTCGCCTCAGCATGAGTTGTATCATGGCAATATAAATCATATTTTCACTTGGGCTAACCAAATT
>PACG01000046.1 GCA_002699335.1 Candidatus Poribacteria bacterium | reverse complement strand
TTGGCAAGTCAAGCCCAAAAGTTCTATGACGTTGGCCTACGAAGGATTAATATTAGCTTGGATTCACTTAGTGAAGTCAAATTCGCTCAGATTACGCGAAGAAATCTGTTAGGCCAAGTCTTGGCCGGGTTGGAAGCAGCGCGCCAGGTTGGATTTGATCCGATTAAAATCAATGCGGTACCGATGCGCGGTTTTACCGAAGATGAAGCGCTGGATCTGGTCGAGTTTGCACGTAATAACGGTTACGAAATGCGGTTTATCGAGTTTATGCCGCTTGACGCTGACAATATTTGGGAGCAGGAAATATTTATTCCCAATGCAGAATTGAAAGATCGAATCGATCAGACCTTTCCTTTACGGGGGGAGGACAGCCGCCGCCAGAACGCTACTGCTAAAGATTATCAGTTTCGTGACGGTAAGGGAAAAATTGGTTTTATCTCCTCGGTTACTGAACCATTCTGCCAGGATTGTAATCGGGTTCGACTGACCGCTGATGGAAAGTTTAGAAACTGCCTGTTTTCTTTAGAAGAAACTGACCTCTTGACGCCTCTTCGCCATGGTGCGACAGACCCTCATTTAGCCGATCTAATGCGACAATCAGTGGCAGACAAAGCCGAAGGGCATTTAATTAATTCACAAAGCTACATTAAACCTGAAAGAACCATGTCGATGATCGGCGGCTAAAAAGATAGTCTATGGAGCAATAAACTCACTAATGCAATACCAATTGATCATCAATGATCTGCATGCTAGCGTAAATGGAGAAAAAATTTTAACAGGGGTTGACTTGACCATTCGCTCTGGCGAAATTCATGCCTTGATGGGGCCAAACGGCTCGGGGAAAAGCACGCTAGCCAACATCCTTACNGGACACCCTAGTTATAAAGTGACCTCTGGTACNGTCACCTTTGATGGTCAAGACCTGATCGAATTGGAAGCNGACGAACGCGCTAAGCTGGGGCTATTCCTNGCTTTTCAGTACCCGATAGCGATTCCCGGNGTCACCATGGCNAACTTCCTNCGGCTAGCAGTCAGCTCTATCCGCAACAACGGAATATCTGATTCTTCTACCACTCCGCTGGTTCCAATGCGAGAGTTTCGTCAAGAACTTCGTCAAAAGATGAAGAAATTGGGCATTGATGAATCTTTTGCTCGTCGCTACCTAAATGATGGGTTTTCTGGTGGTGAAAAGAAACGGGCTGAAATCCTGCAATTGGCAATGCTAGAGCCCAAAATTGCCATTCTGGATGAAACGGATTCCGGNTTGGATATCGACGCAGTACGCATCGTTGGTGAGAGTGTCAACCAATTAATTGGTCCNGATTTGGGCGTTTTGGTGATTACACACTATCCTCGACTACTCAGTTATATTAAGCCGGATCATGTCCATATCATTTTGGGCGGACGAGTNGTTGAGTCCGGTGGNTGGGAGTTAGCNGAACGNCTCGAGGCCGAAGGCTACGACGCCATACGTGAAANGTATAAAGAAATAGATCNNGATANNCAGGAACNGTATACGGATACTGTTCCTGCTAGCGTGTAGGAAACTANAAGGAGAGTAATAATGGCAATTAACAAAGCACAACCAGACATAGGCGACTATAAGTACGGCTTTAGCGATGACATCAAACCCGTTTATAAATCGCAAANAGGGCTTAGCGAAAANGTAATCCACCATTTGAGTGACATCNAAAATGAACCTGACTGGATGCNTCAGTATCGCCTGGAGGCTTACCAGATTTTCAAAGATAAGCCCGATCTCGATTGGGGGGGCGATCTTTCGCAGCTCAATTACGACGATATCTACTACTACGTTAAGGCCTCGGATCGGGAAGAGAAAAGCTGGGATGATGTGCCTGATGACATCAAAAATACCTTTGACCGGCTGGGGATACCAGAAGCCGAGCAGAAATTTCTGTCCGGTGTCGGTGCTCAATACGATTCTGAGGTCGTTTACCACAGCATCGAAGAGGAACTGGAGAAAATTGGTGTCATTTTTATGAGTACCGACCAGGCTTTACAGGAACATCCAGATCTGTTTCGCGAATACTTCGGTACAGTGATCCCCTCTGCTGACAACAAATTTGCCGCCTTGAACAGTGCTGTCTGGAGTGGGGGTAGTTTCATCTACGTNCCACCGGGAGTCAAGGTCANTTATCCCTTGCAGGCCTATTTCCGCATTAACACGGAAAATATGGGGCAGTTCGAGCGAACATTAATCATCGCCGACGAAGGGGCTGAGGTTCACTATGTCGAAGGGTGTACAGCCCCTACTTATACCAGTGAATCTCTTCACAGCGCAGTGGTCGAAATCATCTGCAAGCCCAAATCGAGAGTTCGTTACACAACCATCCAAAATTGGGCCAACAACATCTACAATCTAGTAACCAAGCGAGCCATGGCTCACGAGGACGCCACCATGGAGTGGGTAGACGGTAATTTGGGATCCAAACTGACCATGAAATACCCTAGTGTTTACATGGTGGGCGAAAGAGCGCACGGAGAAATCCTGTCTATTGCTTTCGCTAGCCAGGGACAACACCAAGATGCCGGGGGAAAAGTAGTACACTTGGCTCCAAATACAACCTCCAAAATCACTTCCAAATCAATTAGTAAAAATGGTGGTAGAGCTACCTACCGAGGGCTGTTAAAAGTTGGCAGTGGTGCCGCCAACTGCAAATCCAATGTGGTTTGCGACGCCCTGATCTTGGATCCCGAGTCTCAGTCCGACACCTACCCCTATATCGAAATCGACGAACAGGACGTTACCATCGAACACGAGGCCCGTGTCAGTAAGATTGGTGAAGAACAATTGTTCTACCTGATGAGCCGGGGTATTTCAGAAGAAGATGCGTCAACCATGATCGTCAATGGGTTCATCGAGCCACTGGTCAAAGAATTACCGATGGAATACGCGGTTGAAATGAATCGGTTGATCCAGTTACAAATGGAGGGATCTGTTGGCTAGTCACTCTCACGCCAACTGCATTAACATTGATAGTATCAAATTTAACCGACCCAGATTTAACTGACGCGGATAAAGAATCAGTACCCCAGATGGTAACCACGGAAAACGGAAATTCCACCACTATTCTTGGCGAAACGGACTTTTCCTCCAATTACATCGCGTCTACATTTGTGAGTCAAGGCGAACCGCAGTGGATGCTGAATCGTCGGTCCGACGCTTTTGAGCAGTTTCGCACTATGCCAATGCCAAGTACGGAGTTAGAAGCGTGGAGACGGACGGATATCCGGGGATTATCGGTTGATAATTTTCATCCTCCGATACCAGACACTTTGGACTCAACGTTAGTCCAGCAGATTCCGCATGATCCTGATCAACAGGCCGGCCTGATTGTTCAACAAAATGGTGTCATACTGAACTCGGTTAATTCAAATAGGGGTGTATATTTCGCTGATCTCCAGACAGCACTCAAAGAAAAGCCAGGCTTGGTCGAAACCTATTTGGGGCAGGCGATCCAACAAAGCCAAACCTACAGCAGAAACCGTTTCGAGGTGATGCATAACGCCTTTATGAAAGGCGGGTATGTACTTTATTTGCCGGCAGGAGTTGTGGTGGAAAATCCGTTTCAGGTCTTCATGACGCTAAACGGAGACGCGGTAGCCGATTTCTCGCACACGCTGATTATCGCGGAAGCCAACAGTCAAGCCACGATTTTTGAGGAGTTTCGCTCCACAGCGGATAAGGATACGGCCCTTCATTGTGGGGCAGTAGAGATTTTTTTGTCTCCCAATGCACACCTAAACTTCGTACAAATTCAAGGCTGGAACCAGAAAACCTGGCACTTTTCCACTCAGCGCGCAATCGTTGAGCGTGACGCTAATCTTCGTTGGGTAACCACTTGTCTGGGTAGTCGGCTGACCAAGATTGATCAACTGGTTGAGTTGGCAGGTACAGGTGCCAATGCGGATATGCTGGGTTTGGCGTTGGCCGATAAACGACAGCATATAGATGTGCATACCTACCAGAAACACGCGGCACCACATACGACCAGTGATCTCCTTTATCGGAACGTACTTACCGATCGCTCTAGGACAGTTTGGCGTGGCATGATCGAAGTGGTCCAAGATGCCCAAAACATTGACGCCTACCAAAAAAATGACAACCTTCTACTGAGTAAACACGCCCGGGCAGATACGATCCCTGGACTGGAAATATTAGCCGACGAAGTTCGCTGTACACACGGGGCAACTGCGGGGCAAATTGACCCAGAACAGATCTACTATCTGATGAGCCGGGGCTTGCCCCAGCACTGGGCAGAAGAAGTGATCGTTTCTGGCTTCCTCGAACCGGTATTACAACGAATTCCGTCGAATGACTTGAGGAACCGGCTAAAGCAGTCGATTTCTCATAAACTAGAAAAGGATGCAACCCCTGTATCCGCCAAGCAATGAATGGTTGCGAACGAAGCCACATATTCATTGTTACATGAAAAAAAGGAGTATACGAAGTGAACCAACCTAAAATCACCGGTTATATGAAACCACAGTGTGGATGGAGCCGTGGTGTGCGGGCTGTTTTTGAAAAATATGGCTTGGCATACGACGATCTCGATATCATTAACAATTCTGGCAACTTTCAGGAAATGGTCGAGAAAACAGGCCAAACCTTGCAGCCTTGCATTCAGATTGATGATGCTATGCTAGTCGATGTCGATGGCGACGAAGTTGAAGCCTATTTACTACAAGAAAAAATTGTTGCGCCAAACGATACCGAGGTGGGAATCGCTACCAACAGCGCCTGCTCCGATGAAGAGCACGACGCTATGCGACAAGCTGCAGCGACGACAAACTGGACCAGCTTTTCTAGCTAAATCTTGAACTGTCGAAGCGATTTCGCAATCCTTACCGATTCGCCCGACGGCACGGCCTACTTAGATAGTGCAGCCACCAGCCTGACCCCCGATTGTGTACTGGAAAAAGTAAACCGGTACTATCGGTATTACAACGCTAACATTCATCGTGGCATTCATAACTGGGCCGAGAAGGCAACGGTAGAATACGAAGAGGTTCGTCCGATTGTGGGCGACTTCATTCAAATGGGGACCTCTACTGTTAAGGATTGCGAAATTGTTTTTAGCAGCGGTACCACACACGGTATCAACCTAGTTGCTAACAGTTTTTGTGCTGACTGGGACTCGGATGATCAGGTGATTATTAGCGAGGCTGAGCATCACGCTAATATTGTCCCCTGGCAACAGCTTCGCGATCGTAATGGTGTTCAACTCCAAATCGTTTTTCTGGACGAAAAGGGGAAAATTGATCTAGATCATTTAGAAGATCTGCTGAAGCGCGGAACCAAGCGTTCGCTGGTTGCTACCAGTATTCTACCCAATGCAACCGGCATCTTACAGGATTGGCAGCAGATTGGTCAATTGTCTAGGATGTATGACGCTGCTGTTCTTTTCGACGGAGCACAAAGCGTTCCTCGGATTCAAACCGATGTTTCGGTTTGTGATTTTTTGGTTTTTAGCGGGCATAAGATTTATGGGCCAACGGGTGTTGGAGTCCTCTACGCCCGACAGGGACTTCTTGATGATGCTCCTCCCTACATGGGTGGCGGCGATATGATCAAAACCGTTAGTTTTGCCGAAACCGCTTTTAACATCATGCCATGGCGGTATGAAGCGGGGACCCAGAATATCGCTGGCGTCATCGGTTTGGGCCGCGCCATTCAGTGGGTTCAAGAACAAGGAATTGATAATATCACAGCCCACGAAGCAATGATTTCCGACTACGCACAGGAAGCCCTCAAATCGGTCGATCGAGTTTCGGTCTTTTTCTCTGATTCCCCCAAACTGGGATTGATTGTCTTCGCCGTGGATAATGCACAAAGTAGCGATGTGGCAACGTTATTAAATGCACAGCAGGTAGCCGTCAGAAGCGGCTATCTATGCGCTGAACCAATCTTGAGGAGTCGGCTTGGCCGAGGCGTCATCCGGGCTAGTTTTGGTTGCTATACCACAACTGAAGAGATTGATCGCCTGATTACGGCACTGCAAAAGTCGTTGCAGACCTTATANTNCCTCCTACATCTCAGCTACAGTGATGATGATCACAGAAGAGATCCAGGATATCCGAGAGCTACTGGAAGATTGTCCGGATGACCTCACTAAATATCAAACGATCATTGAAATGGGAGATGATCTCGACCCCTATCCTGAATCATATAAGNTGGATGAACTNAAAGTNTCAGGCTGCCAAAGTGATCTTTGGCTTNNTGCTGAACATCAAGGTGACTGTTTNCATATGATCGCGACCAGCGACGCTGTCATTGTTCGTGGTCTGGTGGCTATTGTGTTTCAGATATTAAACGATCGTCNTCGGCAAGAAATTCGAGACTTCGACGTGGCTCTTCTAGCTCAACTGGGCATTCAAAATATAGTAACGCCTGGTCGGCAGAATGGTATCGGAAGCCTGATTAACCGAATCAAATTATTAGCAAGTTAAGAACAAAATGGCAGATTTTTTTAAGGTGGCAGCGCTAGGTGAAATCCCACCAGGTGGGAGAAAACTAGTTGAAGTCGATTTCCTACCGGTAGCTATATTTAACATTGATGGCGAAATTTTCGCAGTTGAAGACGTTTGTACTCACGACGGCGGACCGTTAGTCGAAGGAGAAGCGGAGGGCGAAGAAATTGTTTGCCCACGCCATGGTGCTCGCTTTAACATCAAAACAGGTGAGGCACTTTGTATGCCAGCCTTTGAGCCGATTGAATGTTATCCGGTTAAAATCGAAAACAATGAGATCTTCGTTTGTGTGGACTAAGTTGCGCTGCTGATGAGATTGCCCCGATTGAGTCGAAGACATTTTTAGGAGTGTTTATAATGGTTGTAGAAGAAACAGTTATGGAACAATTGAAAGAGGTTATCGACCCCGACGTTGGTATCAATATCGTTGATATGGGATTGATATACGGGGTNGATATTANAGACGANGCTGTCGANATTCAGATGACACTCACCAGTCCTGCTTGTCCTGCTGCTCCACAACTTGTCAACGGGTCTCAGGCTGTTGTGCAGCAACTTGACGGAGTTGAGACCGTCAATGTACATGTCGTCTGGGAACCTCGTTGGACACCAGAAATGATGAGTGAGGAGGCCAAAGACGAACTCGGTATTTTTTAGAGCAGTGGTGGAGAACCTCATCCCTAGTTATACTTACCGGCTTGCTTCTTAGCCTCCCCGGCTGGAAGGATAAGAAGCTGCAAGTGACGCTGAAATCCATATCCAGAAACTGTGATTACAGTTAAAATATGAAGAGGTGAAGGTCAAGTTCAAGGCCGTTTAGCTAACAAGTTAGGTGGAGTGTGAAAGGTAGATTCTCACTTCAAACTTCTGGCTTTGTTTAAATACTACGGTTTGGAAACCAGATGGGGTTGATACCGTAGAATGATNCCCAAGTCNCCGACAATCCAGCCGTGGTGTCGGTCGACCATGTAGATGGCATTTAGGTTGTAGGTGATATCGACCGGTTCCGAACGCCACGTCTGTCCGCCATCAATGGTATGTAATACCACCCCCTCCCCCCCAATTACCCACCCTTCGTTGCGGTCGAGAAAGAAGACATCTTTGAGGAAATTTTTGAGCCGGCTAGGCTGAATTTGCCAATTTCGNCCCCCATCATCGGTATGAAAAATTAGTCCNTCAACACCAACCACCCATCCTGTTTGAGCATCGACAAAATAGACGCTATAGAGCCAGCGTTCGCCTAGTCGTTTTTGGAGTCGCCAATTTTGACCACCGTTTTCGGTATGCAGGATTAATCCACCGTCACCGACAATCCACCCTTCCCGAGGATTGACAAAATGTAACCCAAAAAGATCTCGATTGACACCACTTTGCTGTCGATGCCAGTTTTGGCCCCCATCGGTTGTGTGCAGAATCTCACCGCTGTTACCCGAAATCCAGCCCAGTTGAGAGTCCAAAAAGTAGAGGCGCAATAGTGCATTTCTGGTATCGGCTTGCTGAAGTTGCCAGTTTTCACCACCATCTTTGGTATGCAGAATAGTACCCCACTCGGCCGTTGCCCAACCCGTTTGTGGATCGACAAAATGAGTAGACATGAAACACTCCATCGTGCCGCTGTTCCGTGATTCCCAAAGTTTTCCACCGTCCAGAGTGGTAAAAATCTGGCCCCGATCTCCGACCACATAACCCTGTTCACTAGAAACAAAAGCCAAGTCCGACAACAAGTAACAAGGAGTAGTTTGCAACTCCCAAAGTTGTCCGCCGTCTTTGGTATGAAGAATAGTCCCAAACTCGCCAACAGCCCACCCTTTTTTGGCATCGACAAAATGGACACCCTGTAATACCACATCACCACCGGGGATTTGTCTGTGCCCGCCCCGCTGGTGTTGCCACGACTGTCCTCCATTTTTGGTATGTAGCACTACCCCTAGGTCACCGACAATCCAACCGTTGTTTGGATCCGGGAAACTCATCTCAAATAGAATAAAACTATGAAGAGGTTCATCGCCTGTTCGTAGTCGCTGACCGTAAGTCTCCTCGTGGCGTTGGTTAGATCCTTCGGTAACGTATCGCCAAGATTGCCCTCCGTCCAGGGTTTTTAAAATGGTTCGCTTATTACCAGTGATCCATCCACGTTGTGCGTCAGCGAAGTAAACACTGGAAAGCTCGTAACCAACTGGACGTTGCCGATCCCAGCTTCGACCTCCATTCTGAGTGCGATAAATATAGCCCTCATAGGTGACAATCCACCCCAGATCTGGATTTAAAAAGTAGATCCCCCGTAAGGCATGTTCTCGAAAGTCGCCCGGCATTTTTTGCCAGGACTGCCCGCTGTCAAGGGTATGAAGTACCAATCCGTAATCGCCAATTACCCAACCTTGGTCGCTATCAAGGAAATATAGATCGTAAAGATTATTAACGGTGTTGGCGGGTTGAAAGTGCCAGTTTTCACCACCATCAAAGGTTGATAAAACAACGCCGTTGTCACCGACGATCCAGCCAATCTGAGCAGTCGTAAATTGAACTTTCCGAAGTGAAAAAACGGTTCCACTTTTTTGTGAATGCCAGTTTTTCCCGCCATCATGCGTTGTCGCTATAACGCTCTCAAGATCTTCGCTCCGTGAACTGCCTTCGTTATTGCCAACAGCCCAACCCCTTTGATCATTCCAGAAAAATACATCGTAAAACCGGGTCTCCCAATCCGATTGTCGAATCTGTTTCCAACTTCCACTCCGATGCGGAATCTCGGCATCTTGACACCCAATAACCACGTAGAATAACCCCACTATACAAGCGCAGCAAGTAGCGAGTACAGCACGTTGTAGACAGATAGAGGAGGGGTGAAACTGCCTATTCATATTAGGGTTCGACACCAGCGGTAGCAACTTTGGTCTAGGGATTAATTTTTTCATTAGCTAGCGATGAGCAATCCGCATTATACCACCATCTCGTACAATGTAAAAACCGAAATAGAGATCCCGATTAGCAAGAAGTCTATCTGTTGATAGATCATCCGAATTAACAAGAGGAGAATTAACGTACTGTGAAATCATCCTGGCAATGTTTTTCTATGTTCTCACACCTCTATCGCCGTGTAAACCAACCGCTCTCTTTCCCTCAAATCGCTTGGGAACCTGAGTCATTCCATGAATTGCATCGATCGGCAAATGGAGGAAGAACGGTTTGCCTGCGTGGTGCTGTTTCCAGGCGCTGACAAAGTAATCGCATGTTGCAGGTGAAAATCGTCAACCGTATCGTTCCTACCGAGCTCAGGATTGACCAAATTGAAGCCTGGCACGAAAGGTAGGGAACCCAGCAGTTGGAAGTCACAATTCAAGCCGGCGAAACGAAAACTATCAATTTTAGCTTTCACCAGTTAGTAGATTGCTCGCAAGGATGAAATTAAAAATGCTACTTTCACGGGTAAGTGAATACGCTATCTTGGCGTTGTTGCATATNACAAAAGTTCCAGAGGGTCAAANGGTGTCGGTCCGGGAGATTTCTGATCAGCAAAGATTAGCATATCCGTTCCTGGCTAAAATCTTGCAACCCCTAGTTAAACATAACCTTATAAAGTCGAGATAGAGGTTTTTCATTGGGCTCGTCTTCGAGCGAAATAAGGCTGCCAAATTGTTGAAGCTATTGATGATGTGGATCATTTTGAAGGGTGTCTCCTCGATTTGCCCGCCTATAATAGTGATGACCCTTGTTCGCTACACGATCTATGGTTGGATACCAGTATATTTTATGAACATACACTTGCCCAATTGATTAAACTGGTTAAGTCAGTAACCGCTAACGAAGAACCATTGCCTTCTGTAGAAGGTAATGGTTCTTTTTGATGTAGGTGTCATTTCCCTATCGAGACAACTGCGGGAAGAATTCCCTCCCTGCTCTCCCCTAGATTGAGATTGCCCTGAAAGGTAAGGTTCGAAACCCGGAAACCCTGGCAGTTGAATTGTGTATACGCACTTCGTGTACAACACGCTAGATTGCTTAAGAGGCCAACTCCATCAATTTCCCACGAGAAAGCGTCACTATCTATGGGGGAAGGCAAGCTTCTAAGTAGGTGTTTAATTTCCCCCGACTGTCTCCGCGAAAGCCAGTCCTCGACTCCGATCGAGGGTAGGGATTATAGGAAATCAGTGTTGACAAGTTCCTATGGCTTGAACACCCCGGGCAGTCAAACGTCTTCCTTTCTTTGTCACTTAGCCCAAACGGGTTTCGGCTTTCATCTTGAAAATATTGTTGGTGACGACTTGCACATAACAAAAGGTTGAAAGCCGGAGAGCACTCTTTTTTGATCAGTTGATGTTAGGGTGGGGTAATTTTCCCGGTCGATGGTCACCGCGTGGCTTGAGGTGCATCTGCGTTTTCAACCGTCCTTTAAGGGGTAATTTTTTTGAGTTAGGCGTATATTTGAAATGTCTTAACACTCGTTACTATAAGATATATTCTCTGGATTTGTCATCGGAACAGCATGGCAAATATTCAATTATTTTGGAGATAAATTCGTATAAGCCCTGGGCAATACAATTGTGTGAAGAACTCCACATTCCGGGTCAACTGATACAGACTGGGGAGTAGGCAAATTCATAATCACAACAATCGAGGAGACAGGAAATCTATCATGAGCACAAAGAATATCGTTATTATCGGAGGCGGAATAATTGGCCTTAGCATTGGATGGCAACTTGTTAAAAGGAATTTCAGTGTCACAATCTTCGATAAAGACTCTGTCGGACAAGGCGCAAGTTGGGCCGCAGCCGGGATGCTGTCACCCCTTGCTGAAGTTAATATGCAGGAGAAGGATCTGCTTCAACTGGGACTGACGAGCGCCGAATTATATCCAGGTTGGGTTGACGAACTGGAAGCAGATAGCCAAATGACCGTTGAGTTTCAAACGGAAGGAACATTAATAGTCGCTCTTGACCGTGACGATGACCAGGAACTGCGCCATCATTTTGATTTGCAGAAACTATTTAACTTGCCTGTTGAGTGGCTAGATGGGAGATCTGCTAGAAATATCGAGCCGGCTTTATCGCCACGGGTGGTCTCAGCAATCTCCTGTGACTCAGACTTACAAGTTGATAATCGCTTAGTGATTCATGCGCTAAAACACACTTTCCAAAAATTTGGTGGCAATTTGCATGAACACGTTGGCGTTGACCATATTGAGATTAGCGATGGAACAGCCGTTGGTGTTTGGGCCGGTGACAATCTAGTTAAAGCAGATAAGATCGTCGTTTCAGCCGGATGCTGGTCCGCATTGATTGAGGGGATACCAGGTAAACTTACCGTGCGTCCGGTCAAAGGCCAGATGCTGGCGCTTCAGATGGAAGATCCACCAATTGTTAGAAAAGTAATCCATGCGCCGGATGCCTATCTTGTCCCGAGACGCGATGGCCGTCTGCTAATCGGTGCCACATCTGAAGAACAGGGTTTCGATACGCAGATTACCGCCGGTGGAATTTTTGAGTTGTTGCGCGGAGCATGGGAGACGTTACCAGGAATTTATGATTTCCCGATTATCGAAACATGGGCTGGCCTTCGACCCGGTAGTCGTGATAATGCCCCAATTCTCGGTAAAACAGAGGTTGAAAATTTGATTTTGGCGACCGGGCATTTTCGCAAGGGAATTCTGTTAGCTCCAATCACTGCCCAAGAAATCTGTGCTTTAATTATGACAGATCATACTTCAGACGTAATTGCGCCTTTTACACCTGCGCGGTGTGCAGGTTAACACAGTTGCACCCGGATTTATTAAAACCCCATTTAATGAGCTGCTCTATGGTAATGAAGATAAAAAAGGTGGGTGACAGATCGTACCCTATCAAAGCATTTTGGGGTACCGGAAGACCTGGTAGATATGATCCGGTTTTTATGTGCTGAGGCCTCGGATTTTATTACAGGCCAGATGATTGTTATTGATGGTAGTTATTTGACAGGATCGGATACTCTTTTTGGGTAACAATAATCCGTATGATAAAGCTAGAAAAGCCTTTATTCTGGAATCTAGAATCATATAAAAGTATTATCTAGATTACTGTGTTTGGTTTTGTGTTTACTGTTACTGCTGCTGGTGATGGGACAAAAAAGATTACTNGGCAGAAAGNTGNGGCTGAAATGGTACTGATACCGGCGGGCAGGTTTGAGATAGGTGATACCAAGAATGAGCTAGAACCCCGACTTTTCTGGATCGAGTGGTCCCGGTCTGTTCATACGGTAACGCTGGGCAGTTTTTATATGGATGTTCATGAAGTAACGGTAGGCCAGTTCAAGAGATTTATACAGCAGNGTGGGTATAGCTACGAGGGGAACTCGGATCGGGTGGCTGAGTATTCGCCGGGTGACGAGTACCCAATGATGATGGGATCTTGGGATGATGCTACGGCTTATGCCCAATGGGCAGGAAAGAAGCTACCAACGGAGGCCGAGTGGGAGCATGCGGCACGAGGAGGACTGGTAAGCAAACGCTATCTATAGGGAGATGAGATAGGCAAGACAAAGACTCACTATGGTTGGAACGAGGAACGTGGAATTACCAAAGCCGCNGGCAGTTTCGAGGCTAATGGCTATGGACTGTATGATATGGCCAGTAATGTCTATAAATCAGGCCCATATTACATGTCCTTCGAGGCCAAGATAGATTCTTTGAAAGAGGTGTTCGCACTTTAATATTACCTCGTAGCATCGCCGTTNAATAACTTTGATTTTGTTATTTAATCCTTCTACAAATCCACTCGTATAGTGATCATAGAAGTAATTGCTGATTTCTTTTATTCGATTATCTAGTGTTATTAAAAAGGTCTCGGTATTGATGCCTACACCTCCATATCTTGGGCTCAATTTGATTTTCAACTCTTCGTTCTAAAGCAACCCTTAAAACAGAAATCTGTATGTCGGTTGTTGTAACACAATGCCCAGCAAACTCCAAATAGCTCCCCCCATAAACTCTCCTAAAACAACGCCTAAGAATAGGGGAATGGCAGCTCGATGCCAACTGATACCGCCATATTTCAGTACAATCCATTTCAGTAACCAACCTATGAAAATAGAACCAATCATTGGGTTGATAGCCCAACTACCAGAAATAGCGTAACCGACGGGATGTAGATTCCACCATAAAAACCGCATTCTTAGCAATGAGAGCAAAATAGTCCCAACGAAGCCAAAAATAACAAAGCCGACAACTGGGAGATGAGGCGGCGGCATGGTCGTCAACCATCCTTCTAATCGCCGGAAGGATTCGGTAGCGAACCATGATAAAGGACCATTCCGATAAGAAAGAGTTAAAAAAGCGACAAATGAAGCGACTGCGCCTAGTAAGGAAGATAACAGCATCAAGGAGGTCAGATGACCTAACGGGGTGCCGACGGTTTCAGCAATNTTGAATCCCTCCAATTGATGCGGCATAGAGTGTGAACGATGTGCTCGATTCAAGACGTAGAGATAAGAGAAACCAACTAGATTGGGCGTACCGATGCGTCGAACACCAAGAATACTGGGTAAAATTTCGTCCGGGCCGATAAAATGTAGATCGTGGACAGGTGAACCAAGTTCAGCTCTCAAGCGTGTAATAGCGATACCAATAGCAAACCAAATAGCAAAAAAGAGTACAACGATACCGACAGACATTTGAACTTGCAAGCAGAATAGCACGATGAAGATGATTCCGATCACCAAACCGCCGATGGCAATCGAATAAGATAACCCCTTCTGATCCAGTGAGGCTGTTGGATTGATAATTTGTCGAATAACCTCCTTGAGATGATGCCGACTCATCCACAGGGCGAAAAGGCACAAGCCGAGATAGGCCCCATGCGACTGCTCGGGTTCATAAGGAAAGCGTGGTAAGCTCTTCCATCCCATGANTGCACCAAGCAGTCGCTCCAGTCGCCAGATCAACCAAAAAGCCCAACAGGAGAAAGACAAATCCAGTGGAATAAAGAAAGAAAGACCAACGCCGAAAGGGAAGACTGCCAACGGACTCCAGCCAATGGCATTCCACGGTCGTTCGGTAAAAACCAGTTGTAGATCATACAATTTGCCACCCAGACTGGGCACNTGTGGAAACAAAAAATTGAGGCCGTTNACCATATTGATGGTTATGCCAAGAGAAAAACCCAACCACATCCAAGTCGATTTGAAGAAACGACTCTTACCTTGTACCATCTCCACTGGGAGTTGAATTATGGGGTAGCTCAACCGCTCCGATTCAACCCACTGTTTGCGTACAATAGTATTGATACATAACATCACCAGATGAAGGACAAACAAAAACAGACTCCACCAAAAAATGACGGGTAACCAAGCGGATAAATTGGGGCGGCTGTAGAAAGTCGAAAATCCCTGATAATAGTCTTTTAGTACATGCTTGTCACTAATAGACAACCAAGTTGGAATGTAGCGGTGAAATAGATTGATCCAATCGTTTTCGGGCGTAGCAAACCAATGGGCGTGCCCGATCAATGGAACGAGTACCATCATCCGATCGACCCCAGCTAAACCTGAACCGACAGAGATACAAGTGTAAATGGTCAAGAGTTCAGCCCGATTTAAAATCGGTCGACTTCGATGGCTCCAACGGAAGAGCCCGTTCATCATAATCAAGACCAAGATAGAGAAGATAGCGTTAAAATAAAGTGAGACCTGAGTCGGGCTGACGCCGCCATTGAATAATGTTGCTGCTATCCACCAACAATTGAGNGGAACTAGCACCACGATCAATGCGNCCGTCAACCAGCGAAGACGGGAATTCATCTATATTTGAGTTAGGATTGGAATAACAGTTTGGTATGGATCTGCTCAGGTCAGTAACGAGAACTAAACCAGATGTGCAGGATAAGTGATTAAGGTTAACCTGTTCTACTTGTAGGTTGAAGCAGACCGCTGGATGCTCTACCCCTCATCCTAAACTA
The DNA here is from genome assembly GCA_002699335.1 of Candidatus Poribacteria bacterium. The sequence continues at coordinate 30,565 of PACG01000046.1, read as the reverse complement.
CCAGCAGGAATCAACACCATCTTGGGTCTTTCTTCCAAGTTCTGCTTAACCGTAATCTCTTTCAGTTCCTCAGCACTTTCGACAACCACCTCTTTTTCATCTTCAGCGTAGACTGAAGAGGCCAACATCGTTGGTAATATCCAGCTTAGTTTTCGCATCATACTTCCTCCGATAGGTTTCTATACTTTATTAGCCTTGGATGGATTTCTATCTGGACACCACCGACTTATCACAGTAGCAAAATTATCATGTTCTAATATTTTCTCTGGTACATTCTTCACCATCTGTCTTAGCATGCTATAAATAACAATTTGCTATTATGGGTCAGGATAGAGCTCGCGCACGATATCTTCGTCTGGTCGGACAAATTCAGCCATCGGGCTTTCAATTCGGCCATATGCGTTCCAGATCTTGTNGCCGAACAGCGCCAACAAATCCGGACTAGCTTTGGCCAGCACGCTTTCGTCGGTACCAAGGCAGTAATTTTCCTGAGGGCGAAACTGTGGCGTGCAAAATGTGGTTAGTATCGCTTGGCGGGTACCATCGCTCACGTTAGCCCCGGTTCCGTGCCAAGTTCGGCCATCCAAAACTAGGGCGGTTCCCTCTGGCGCGGTTGCCACCACGGAGGCCGCATCTGAATCCGGTTGCCGCCCGTAGAGGTGACTCCCTGGTACAACTAGTGTTCCTCCATTGTCTTCGCTGAAAGGTTCCAGCACCCATAGNACGTTGGCNGCTACCCGGGGCGCAATCATGGTTGANGGAACTTCGTCAACATCAAACCTTTCACGGTTCATCGAACCTGCGGGCAACGGTTGACGCTCCCGCCGCGTGGGTGCTGGCATCCACCACTGGTCGGTGTGAAGTCTCATCGCCACGCTTCCTGGCTTGACAATATTGGCGCTGTGACTGGACAACAGATAGTCNTCACCCAATAGCATANCGATGAATTTCCGAATGGTCGGATNAGATAGCATATCGANAAAAATCTGTCCTTTATTGACTAGCATCCAGACCCGCTGGTTGCATCCCCCACTGGCTTCAGTAAATGCGGCTTGTCGCAGGGAGCCGTCTTCATTTCGGAAATCGCCCCAGTTTTGGCTGCGGCCACCATCTTCAAAAGCCAGTCCATGTTGTTTCTCAGCCCTAGCCTGTTGCGTCAATCGCTCCTTCAGGGCCTGAATCTGGTCTGGAGCCATAACGTCAGCGATAAAGCAATAGCCATATTGTTCAATATCGGCTTTGGCCTGTACAAGGTCAATGGTTAGTTGAGGTAATGTCATAATTTCAACTCTCCTGAGCAAGCATTTAACGAAGATCTGTTAATCGACGTGCTGTTCACTAGTATCAAGGTGGAAAAGCCACAGTGGTTGCCTGCACTGAGGCTCGCCATCCAAACCGGTCGCGACACGTCTGTTGGACAAACTGGACGGTGGATTGGGGNCCCTGACTAGAATTTCAATAGGTTTCTATACTTTGTAAGTATAACCAACTAGGTTTCTGGATGTAAGCCTTTGGAACTCCTGAATGTTTTTTCACCTTCCATCTTGGAATACCATCCTATAATAGCTGTTTCTGGCTTAACACGCCCGTCTCCTGGCACAAATTATAAGCGCAGTTCTGACATCCATAGCATTGTTTGCCTCGAACCTGACCATTCTTTACAATGACACTAGAGGAACAATTCTGGCCTGAAATTGACATAGAATACATCTCCTTTCCATTCTTTAGGAGGGGTGTAACATGACCCTTGTTATCTATCTATAATTTTATACTCTCAAAAATATATCTACTTCTCTCAACTATATTTTGCTTCAAGGTCTGGTAGCACCTCATAATTACAGTTGTAATTCTCATCCTTCCCCTCTATTGATCTTGAAGTGGATACACTAACTCGGACACTTGATTTCATGTAAACGAGACAAAAAGAAGTAGAGGCATCAAACGTCGTACAAGAATTATACCGCAGAATTTAAAGGAAAGTCCCTATCACTAGCTCTAAGCTCAGATAACCCAATTGCTCAAACAGCAAAAGAGTTAGGCCTCCAAGGATCCACTCTGTATTCGTGGGTGAATAAGACTGGAGCACGCTCAAAGGCCTGTGGTCAAAGCCAGGAACCATCGACCATTAAGGAAATGAAAAAGCTAAAAAAGAACTCGCTCAGGTCAAAGAGGAGCGTGAGATTTTAAAAAAGGCAACGGCATATTTGGCCAAAGAAAGTCGGTCAAATATGCCTGGATAGCGAAGAATACATCCCATTTTAGCCTAGTTTATATGTGCCAGGTTATACGGGTGTCTGTAAAAGTGGTTTTTATTGTGGGCAGAAGTAAGCCTGAAAGCTTGATAGAGAAANAAAATAAGGAGTTAACCCAACACATTAAATCGATCTTTGAGGAGCAACCAGGGCGTTGTAGTACACGAACGATCAAAAGAGAGCTAAGTAAGTTAGGCTATCAGGGAAGTCGACGAAGAACTGGAAAGCTCATGAAGTAGGCTGATTTACGCGGTCAAACCAAGAAGAAGTTTAAAGCAACGATAGATGCAAAGCACCATCAACCTGTTGCCCCAAACAGGTTGGGTAGAAAGTTTAATGTGACGGAAATCAATAGTTACTGGGTTGGCGATATAACTCAGATCCATACAGGGGAAGGCTGGCTTTACCTGACTGTTGTTATCGATTTATATTCGCCAAAAGTGGTGGGCTGGTCACTAGATTCAGCGATGAAAGCCAAATTATTAACGATGCATGGCTCTGATGGCGCTTGGGCAACGAAAGCCGAAGACAAGCCTGATTTGGCACTCTGGTAGAGCAAGCCAATAACCTCAAAAAGCCATAGAGAAATAATAAAATATTTGGGGCTTATTCAAAGCATGAGTCGTGGGGGGAATTGTTGGGACAAAGCGGTGTCAGAGAGATTATTNCATTCGTTAAAAGTCGAGCTAGTAGATCAAAAAAGGACTAAACTCGGCAACAGGCAATGCCATCCATATTTGAATAGATTGAGGCCTTTTACAATCGCGCTTCATTCAACCAATGATTACTTATTACCAGTAGACGATGAGGATATACCTAAAGTCGCGTAGCAGAGTGTCCGAGAAAGTGGTGGCACGTCATCTATCCGAAGTCCGCTTCGGGTAGATAATGACTCCTAATCTTTCCAATTATGGATTGTCATGATCAGAAAAATTATGTTTGCCTTTTCATCTCTTGCTGAATTTTTTCGTCTGTGCTAGGATTATGCTAAACTTTTCAGGGAATCTGTATGAATAAAAACAGTGGTTTAGTTTATTTTCGTCTTTCGTTGATGATGTTTCTGCAATTCGCCATATGGGGAGCGTGGGCGGTTTTAATTGCTGGGCACATGCAAAATCTCGAGTTTACGGGTAAAGAAATCAGTTACGTTTTCGGTACCACTGCTATTGGCGCTATTATATCCCCTCTGATAGCCGGTTGGATTGCCGATCGCTTCATGTCGGCTCAGGTTTTCACGGCATTCTCGCATTTTGTTGGAGGAATCCTGTTAATTATCGCCTGGCAACAGACCACATTTCCTGCCATGTGGCTAGCAATTTGCGTCTATGCGGTTCTCTATATGCCGACTATCGCCTTGACTAATGCTATCTCCTTTCACCATATGGGTGATTCAGAAAAATTTGGCAATATTCGTGTTTGGGGAACTCTTGGATGGGTTGCGATCAATTGGATNATGAGNCTATACCTACGATTTTGGGAGGGACGTGCGCCAGAAGAATCACATGTTGGTGATTGTTTTTTAGCTGCCGCGGCGGTTTCCATTTTAATGGGATTGTACTGTTTGTCTTTACCAAATACCCCTCCTNCCAAAGAGGCCAAAAGCCCGTATGCCTTTCTTGAGGCCATTTCCTTAACTAAAAATCACAATTTCGCCGTGTTGTTAGTTATCTCATTTATTGTTGCGATCGAACTCCCATTTTACTATAACCTGACATTCTTATTCTTAACGGAGCAACAACATGGAATTGGCCTTGCGGCAAGTACCGCAAATTGGGCAATGAGTTTGGGACAAATCGCAGAAGTTTTAGTCATGATCCTTCTATTACCAAGTATCCGAAAACTTGGTATGCGGACAACAATCTTTCTTGGTATTCTGGCCTGGCCGGTGCGTTACGCCATTTTCGCTATCGGACAACCAGCATGGTTAATCATCGCCTCGCAGTCTCTGCACGGTTTGTGCTATGCCTTCTTCTTTGTTGGAGGGATGATTGCCGTTGAAAAACTCAGTCCAGTTGACATTAGATCAAGCGCGCAAAGCTTGCTCGTCTTTGCGACAAACGGAATCGGTATGCTCGTTGGACATATTGTCAGCGGACACGTGCACGAATTTTTCAAATTGGAAGATGGCGGTCACGCTTGGGCCAAGATTTTTCTGGTTCCTATCGCGGTTACCATTATTGCCGGCATCGCCTTCATCTTGATGTTCAGCGAACAAAGATACCAGGAAGATTCTGCTGCCATTCAGCAAACAACCGATGCCACAATATAGGTGATCATGACAAAATCTCAGCNCTGAAAAACACAAGGCGAAAAAATGAAAAAAGTATTACTGGTTATTAACAACCAGCAGAGCCCCTACAGCGATTTTGCCCAGATGTTTACCCGAATCGCTCAAGACTCAGGACAATTCGAGTCGGAAGTNAGTGAGGATCGTAACAGTTTCACCAANCTCGAAGCGTTTGATGCGGTAACCCTCTATATCGGGGGAGGCAAACTGACTTCCGCTCAGGAAGAGGGTTTGGCCGCGTTTGTGAGAAATGGTTGTGGTCTCCTGGCCGTGCACGCCTCTAATGCCGGGCTGGGTCAGTATGANACCTATAGCAATCTGGTCGGTTCGGAATTTACCGGACACGATCCGCTGGCTCCCTTCGAAGTTAACNTGGAAGATGATATCGATGACATTCTTCCTCGGTTGAATAAGAGTTTCCAGGTCACTGACGAGTGTTATCAGATGAAGATCCGAACCGATGCGCCACTTCGCTATTTTCAGTACGGCAATTGGCGGATGGAACGCTACCCACTCGGTTATCTCTATAACTATGGTTTGGGTAAGGTCTGCTACAATGCACTAGGCCACGACGAACGGACGTTCAACCATCCAGACTTTCAAGATCAACTGATCAAAGGGCTTCGCTATGTCACTAACTCGAAAGACCGATCTGAACCGATACGGATCGGTTTGGTCGGTTATGGGCCTCAGTTTGGCATGGGTAAACACCATTCGGATCGAATCGCTCAAACTCATGGCTTCGAATTAGCCGCAGTTTGCGACCGAGATGAAGGACGGCTTCAAGCCGCTCAAGNAGAACAAGGCCAGCATATCGCCGTATTCACCGAGACCAAAGAGATGGCNGAAAGCGGCCTGATCGACATGGGNCTGGCCATCGTACCGCACGCCTACCACGCCCCGGTAGCTAAGGTGTTGTTGGAGGCGGGATTGCATACCATCACCGAAAAGCCGTTCGTGGTTCATGTCTCAGACGCTGACGAACTAATCGCCATTGCTAAGGAAAATCAGGTGATGTTATCCACCTACCACAATCGGCACTGGGATCCCGACATTTTAACGGCCAAAGACGCACTCGATTCTGGTCTGATCGGCGAAGTCTTTTCGATTGAGTGCAATATGAGTGGATACAGTATGCCCGGTCAACAGTGGCGGTCACACAAAGCGATCTCCGGTGGCATGTTGTACGATATGGGGGTGCATCAATTTGAGAAAATTTTGCAATTGGTGCCACAGTACGACAAACGAGGTCGTCGTATCAATAAGAAGGCCTCACTCTACGGCAACTTCGTCAAACCGAAGTGGCAGGCCAGTTCCAATGAAGATTTCTGTCGGGCTTATGTCAGGTTCGACAGTGGGTTAGAAGCCCAACTGGTGCAATCTAATCTGTGTGCTGTCAATAAACCCCTGTGGACAATTCTTGGCACTCAAGGGGCAATCACGGTAGAAAACTTTGACGGCAAAACTACTGTGATGTCGGTTTTAGAAGATGGTCGCCAGATGACCATCGATTATCCGAGAGTGACAAGCGGAGGCTGGCAAACCTATTATAAGAACGTAGCCGACCACCTTCTTTCGGGGTTGCCTCTGATCATTACCCCCGAATGGGCTAAAGGAACCATTCAATGCATCGAAGGTTGCGAAACTGCAGCACGTGAAAATCGGTTAGTTAAAATCGAATTTGATTTTTAGCAACAGATAGTATCTGCTGACCGGACTTTAGCCAGCTACATAGGGTTCCGTTTAATTTGAAACATATTAAATTGAGGAGAGACCAACAAAAGTCAGCGCTCTGTCCAGGATTCCAATGGCAATNACTGGGACGATCTTGGTGGTGAAATGAGTTGGGTGAAATTGCGAATGATCCAATTAACATCCAGCCTTGGTTGTAATCTGGTTTCTTTTTCGCCTAGTAACTCTCCCCCTCTTTGGGAACTGGATTCGGGTGCACGCCCCGCACGATTAAGCCTTGGCCCACACTGCNTTCGGGATCGCTTTTTCGGCTATCGAGTGGAGAGCGAAACTCGAAGAGTAACATTCGTCGCCATGTGTCNGACGTGTTAGGCGTTGAACCGTGAATGGTCAGGTAACTAAATATCAGCAAATCTCCGGCTTTCATCGGCACCGGCGTTGCGCCTTCAATCGGGTACTGATCCATCGGCAGATGATGTGAGCCTTGATGTACATGCTGTTCGATATACCCCTCTCTGTGGCTTCCCGGATAGACACATAAACAACCGTTTTCAGTGTCCGCGTCATCGAGGTATAGTGTTGCAGCAATCATAGTATCTAATTTGTGGGGGAAATAATCGTAATCTTGATGCATAGGGAACGCTGCCCCGATCTTGGGTGGTTTGGAATGCATCAAGGTATGGTGTAGTTGCACGTTCTGTGAGCCTATGACAGCCGCCGCCGGATCAACCAAGTTGGGATGAAACAACAACTGGGCCAAACAGGCTGAGTGTTCATGAACCCGGTGGATTGACAGCACGCTTCTGTCTTGCTTATCGCCTTCGACATCTACCTCTTCACGCCACGAACCNCCCCAGTGCGCTTCTAATCGCCGACCTGACTTGAGTGACCTATCGATCATCTGATCGACTTCTTGCTGTATCTGTAATAACAGTTTACCGCTGAAGGCCTGATCGATCTTTACGTAACCGTCTTCCTGAAACTGTTCTCGCAAAGCAATCTGTTCTCCCGCGGTGAGTACGCTCGAGTTTAAAACTTGTCCATCTTTCATAATTCTTAGCTCCGAATTTTTATCGTTATTGGGAAATTCCTGTCTACATCCAATTAGGAGGTTGGCCGAGGTTAATATCAAATACAACTTTACCGATGATTAGAGTAGCTAACGTAACTAAAAAGACACCCAGTAAATTAAGCCAGATGCCCGTCTTCGCCATCTCCCAAATTTTGACTCGATTGGTGGCAAAGATGATGGCGTTAGGGGGCGTAGCGACGGGTAACATGAAGGCGAAAGAGCAAGATACCGTGGCTGGAACCATCAGGAACAGGGGGTGGATATTGATGGCACTGGATAACGCGCCTAAAATAGGAAGCAACATCTCAACGGTAGCCGCATTAGAGGTCAACTCAGTCAAAAAAGTAACCAATAGACAGATAGTACCGACCAAAACTGTCGGATGCCAGTTTCCAACGTTGGAAAGTCGGTTTCCGATCCACTCTGAAAGCCCTGAAACCTTAAACCCACTGGCCAACGCGAAACCACCACCCAGCAGCAAAACGATATGCCACGGCAGTTTGGAGGCCGTTTCCCAATCCAAGACGCGTCGTTGTTTACCTTTATCGCCCGGTGCGGCCGGAATCAGAAACAGCAACGTTGCCACCGCGATAGCAACTGTACCGTCATTGAGGGATTTTAGATCGGCAAACAGATTCGACCAGCCGGGGACTGTAAAACCACCCATTCGGATGTCGCTGCGGAATAACCACAAGCAGACGAGAAGAATAAAATCGGCCAGAACAATTTTCTCTGCCCACAACATTGGACCCAACTGGCGAAACTGGTCCTGGAAAAGGCCTGAATCCAATCGCACTTGTTCCAGGTTTTGGCAGAATAGTCGGGTGAGGAGTAACCATGTTACTGTCAGAATAATGACCGAGACGGGCAAAGCAAAAGTGAGCCACTTGGTAAAGGCGATTTCCGGCGCGTCGGGGAAACTAATCTGAAAAATCCGTACGAACGACAGGTTGGTTGGGGTACCAACCAGCGTGGCAACACCTCCAATGGAGGCGCTATACGCAATACCTAAGAACAAGCCCACGGCGTATCTGCGGAGATGTTTAGCACTAGCTTGGTGTTCTAAGCCGTCGATTACAGCTAATCCAATCGGCACCATCATCATCGTTGTGGCCGTATTAGAGATCCACATCGATAAGAAAGCCGTGGCCAACATAAAACCGAGGATGATTCGACTCGGTTCAGCCCCCACCANCAGCAATANACCAAGGGCGATACGACGATGCAGATTCCACCGTTCCATGGCCAATGCCACTAGCAAACCACCAATAAAGAGAAAAATGATGTGGTTGCAGTAGAGGCCAGCGACCACTTTTCCGTCCATGATACCAAGCATGGGAAACAAGGTGACTGGCAGTAGTGCTGTCACTGCTAACGGTACGGCTTCGGTTATCCACCAAACAGCCATTAGGATGGCGACNGCTGCCGCTCGAGTAACTTCAGGTCGGGCAGGATTTAAGTCAAAGAAGAGAATAAATAAGAGTCCGAGTATTGGGCCGAGTAAGACGGAAAAACGAGGGAGATTCATAAATTTGTTGGTGACTTTCTATTAGGAAAGATTAGGTGAAATACTGTAGGATAAGTTACCGGTAAATGGTGAAAATTTTCATGGTTATTAACTCTTGGTAGCCTATTTCGACAAAATAGATAGATAACTCCACCGGCAAACAGTCTCTCCAGTATTCTGACATTCCATTCTCCACGCTTGCAGAGGAGTGGCATCACAGACCCATTCAGCCGGAAAGTCGGCGATTCCGGAGCTGGTGCCGGCGTTATTGGACACCTGTGGGGTTGGTGTGCAAGTAGTAAGGGATGAAGATCACGAGCTGGGACAGGGCGTGACCGCGGGTTACTGTCAATAATAGCCAGTGAAGCCTTCGTGGTATCGATTTGTTGCAGGGCTGTTATGAATCGTGCTAGGTCAATAGCCCCCTGGTATGGATCGGCGATGCCGTCCATCGTCGCGTTTTCGCCTGNGANCCACTCATAAACCGACCAATGTCGCGGATATCCTGCGCCGGGGCTCCCCTTGGCCAAAGGGACCAGGATAGCCAGAGNCAGCAGAAGGACCAATCGCGGTAGCCAGTAGTGTTCCTTANGGACATTATCCACAGCCCAGTCGNTACGCGGCCGCACCACNATGNCGTCGCCGAGTCGATANGGCACGTTATCTGTGCCGGCNGACACAACGGGAATGAGCGGAAGTTGTGCCCACTGAGGAAATTGTGTCGTCAACAGGCGTCCNACGAGGGAGACGTNGGTCTCCATCTCGTTGTCGCGCATCTTGGGCATACCTATCCCTGTTGTCAGATGACTTTATGTCGCACTCACCAATACCAGGATTCATAATAGTGCCGTTTTTAGGAANGGATACCNGCATCGACGTGCAATCCTGCTGCCAGGCTAGCTTGGGTAGCCAACCGGACATTCTCGATATCCACCAGTTCTGGTCGGTCGGTCTCCAGATGATAGTTGGGATCGGCGTAAGGATAGGAGCCCACATTCATCACTGCCATGGGGAACCCGGCATTGATAAAAGAGCCGTCGTCATCCCCAGGTTGCTGGCGCATGAATTTTGTCTGCAGTAGTCCAATGCAGTAGATATTGTTGACTTCGGCCATCAGATCGGCAAAGAGTTCTCCCGCCGGGTCGGTATACAGNGTGACATTGGTTTTTTGTTCTGCTGCTACCGCTTCCTGGGACTTTCCACCTAAAGAGTCGAGATTGAAAATGGCTATCAGGTTATCGTCTCTGGCCTTGGCGTTTTGCGCTGCGGTGACACTGGTCCAGGGAGTGTGCTCTTCGTTACAAAACAGAAACCAGATCGATCTGTGGCAATCATAATCCGCCACCAACCGAGCGATCTCCATAGTGGCTATTGTTCCGGCGCCGTTGTCGTAGGCCCCCGGTGAATCCACCCAGCTTTGAGAGTCTTTGTGGGAGAGAAAGAGAATAATCTCTTCCGGATATGTCAGTCCACGCTTTTTAGCGTACAGGTTATAGGCCGTAAACTCAGGTGCGTTTTCAACCGGAGCCGCGTACTGATGCGCTTTGGGTTTGGTGGTGTCGCAGCCAAAAGGCCGTACCGTCACCGCCTCTTTTTCAACCGCGTAGCCCGACTGTTCCAACTGTTGGCTAATGAAATCATCGGCTTCGTACAACGTGTTTTGCGGGCCTCCCTGCCTGATGTAGTTGAGTTTGCGAAAAGGAAGCGGGTGGCTGGACAGATGAAACAGGTTTCGTCGCAATCGATCGGCGTCTACTTNTGCGATCAGGTGCTCGACGACGGCCTGCAGGTTTGAATGCAGGTGCATAAGGTTAACTCCCGGAAATTTCTTTGGTAGTTTATTGCCGATTTAGTGGCAATTCAGTAGGGTATTGGCAATGAGAGGCGGCATTTCCTATCGTGTCTATAGATTACGGAACCCCGATCAGAACCGTCTGGACTTTGATTCGGACAAAACATTTTATCCATCTAAAATAAAAAATGTAATATTGAAAATTCTATCCAGCAGACCTCGTGATATACCATCAGGAGAGATCAGTGTGCCGTCGACATCAAACAGAAAACGATATCTCCATTAGTGAGCCAGTGCTCCCATTGGATCCCAAGGTTGTAAAGAAATAGGATCACTTGTCTCAAATACTGCAATTGAATCATCAGGCAAAAATGATTTATGGACTACAATTTCATAGTTATACTCATCAAACCAATTGTCTGTCATGATATGGTAACCTTTATCACCAGCCTTATCCCCCCAGCTGTTTTCCACGCGCCATTTTATTGGTCTGCCCTTCNAATCCAGATCAACGCCGGTAAAAAGCATGGCGTGGGTCATTCGGCTGTCACCATATTCTAGACGAGAGGCTTTATCCAACCCAAACTCTGTTCCATAGAACATGTTAAAATCAAAAAGATCCATATCCATGACACCCAAATCCTGGTGAAAATGCTTGCCTACATCACACCCAAACCAAACCGGATCATCATTTTTTATTGCTTTGATCGCGGATTTTTTCATAACGTCGCTTTCAACGTTCAGATAACGAATCGGCAATCCTTCCATTACATTCCCTAAAAATTCGATGGTATAAACTTTATTGTATTTCTTATCAGACATTGGACAGTTGATCAGGCATACATAATCATTTAGATCTAGCCCCACATGATCTCTGTAAAAGGAGATCGGGGTCAGATTTTCAAAACGATGAAAATTGTTATCCTTATCACGGACCTGCCAGTCAAAGGAACTTGGTGGTGTGCCAAGGTGAATCACCAGGAGGCGAAAAATAACTTCCAGCATTTCAATTTTCATTGCCTGCAGTTCATCATTACCCACACCATGTTGTTTGAAATCACGAAGTTTTTTCGCGTTTTCCCGAAGTTTGCGGGTAATCATACGATTCATTCGCCCGGACTTGCTGGATTGAAACGACTCCGGCATTTCCGATTGGGGGACCACACCNTATTTATTTATCAGATTCACCCACATGTCCCACTGACCGCCATCTTGGATAGGGTCAGCAAGCAGATGCATCACCAGGCGACTGTTCCATTCCTGATCAGCTGTTTTTAATATGGATTCCAGAAAATAGTTGGCTTTTTCCAACTTATCCCAGAACATGAAATAACTCTGGGAAAACTGAAATTCTTTCAGATTGTGTTTCCTCCCCAGGTAAATGCGAAATAGGTTTAGTCCAGCAAAACCCCAGCATCTTCCACTGGATCTCTGATTCGTAACCGACATTTCACCAGTGACAACATCCGAAAATGCGTGATCAATTCTCCGAAAATACTCCCAATCCATAGCCAACTCTGTTACTTCATTTCTCATTGCCGCGTTTCTGGCCATCTTCACGGTATCATCTTTATTGATCTTATTCTTAAAAGACTGGATGTTCTCCAGTGTTATTGCNGTTAACATTGCCGTTCCTTTATCTGTGTATCCTAATCCAATTGCAGGGATGAGATCGTTTTGTTCACTGACTTCCCGTAACCGCTTTTAATCATTTTCAATCAGGGAAATCTACTTTTGACCACCAGTGGTTGTTCGTCTATAATGGTTCGGACTAGTGACAATTACTCATGATAATTATAGCCCAAAATCGCCGCCCTAGGAAAAGTGAAATGATTGCTTTAGTCTCAGAGAGTAATCTGCCTGCTGTTGTCATGGTTGCGCTGCCCTGGCCCCAACAGACCAGTCGGTTGACAGATCTGGTTGATGTGACTTGAGTCTGTTTCAACTCGGACTACGCTTGCTGTCTCATTTCCTCGAGGTGGGCTACCCGATCCCCTTGGACCTTTTAGGCTCCATGGCAGCCCAGGTAAAAATGCCCGGTCGTGAAAATTTTCAATTTTAAATATCAAGATAGCGACTCCGACCAGTGTCACCAGCGAGATCGACAGACCAAGATAGAACGATATTGGACGATAGGCCAGCCGGATACNGTCAACACCAACTTCCTCCAACCGCAACCCCAGTAGGCCGTTAGCATTGTATAACTCACCCGCATTGGTTCGCCAGCCTCGATGATAATTTTGGTTAACGATGATGGTAGCTGGCCTGATGGATGGCGCTCGAATCTGGATTGAGTTAGGATGAATCTCGGTGCTCAAATCCAGAGTTGGATCTTCGGCCAAATAGGCCTCTCTCCGGTAGTTTGGATTTGGGCCCAGGTTCCCTGACAAATCGATAAAGTATTTCGGTTGTGCCTTCTCTGCGATCGGAATACCCGTATACCAGTCGATGGTGCCGATATTGCGGATCAGACAGAAGTAGGTGATGGCTTCCAACGGTTCCTTCCGGTTTCGTGCNAGCCCGCTACCTTGAAGTTGATAGTACTCGGTAGGGTTAAAATCAGGCGGTTGGAAGACGAATGTCTTAGCCTGAACCTGATAGTTCTGCGGGATCAGAAACAGGAGTAGGAGGGAGATCAGAACCAGGCTCAATAGGTTCTCCAACCAACGCCACTTGAGCCGGGTCAAGAGCCAGAAGAATTGACCTGATCCTGCTGCTACAACAAAGGCTAGATGATAGCTGAAATATTTGTAAGGCCGATAAAGGGAACTGAAAACAGGGAGGTTCCACAGCAATTTTAGCAGGTCGAAGGGGGCGTGATGGGCCAAAATCAACCAACTGAATATTAGCAATAGGATCAGCCACGGGATCGCACGTCGCCAGAAGCAGATCACCGACAAACTAAACAGAAAGACAGGCAAGACTCCGACTGTCACCAATCCAACCCGGCCTTTCCAGGCAATCATCTCCTGCCACAGTTGTTCCCACTGGCAAGCAAAAATCCCACTGGGTAAATACGNTTGGGTACCGTAATAGAGATCCAGGTNCATCAATCCGCCTTTNGATTGGATTAGCGCCAGAGCCGGCAGATAGCGCACTGCCCCCAGCAAAAAGGTCAAAATGACGACGCCGACCAGTGTCGCTAGTGGTCGCCAGCCCCGGCCGGCTTCTACCGATTCAAAAATATTGAAGATCGGNATCCAATGCAACAGACAAACCAAACCCAGGAAGAAGATCACCATCAGAGCGTTATGTTTGCCGTCCGAAAGCATAGTATACAGTACCAGGGGAAAGATGAGAAGCAGTGTGGTCTGACGGCGGCAGGTGACTAGTATCAGGCAAAGGGGCAGAAACATGGCGTAGGCTTCGTTGGGNTTGCCATCNAGAATCCGCAACGGCAAGAATAGGCTTAGCCCAAAGGCCAATCCCGAAAAGAGCGCCCCCCAACGGGTATAACCGAAGACGNTTCGGGTTAGNGCATACATCCCCAAACCACCCACCTGAAGCGCTAGAAAGACGATCACCTTCAGNCCATAGACTGCACCAAAGGNCAGGGTCAGCAGAATTAGGGGGTTGAGGGTAGGATCTTCGGGATCCCCGATGGTCGGGAACCCACCGCCAAACCAGTGGGAGCGGAGNGGATACTGGTGGTGTTCGGCCAGGCTNTTTCGAACTGCCTCATGTCGTGCCAAATACTGATAAAAATCGTTGTTGAAATTATGTAAGTCGCCGGAAGTCAAGGCCGGAAAAGAGACAACCGTGATGGCAACAAAAATGAACAGGTAAGCTAGACTATTCCAACCTCGGATAGACCACCAACGTATCAAAAATGGAGCCATGACAAGAATCTTCAATTAGCCAATGNCCCTTGGCCCCAACCTTCCGACATGTCGCGACCAAGACTCGAAGGGGCTTCCGCTCATACATCAGTTCCTGGATTGAAGATGGAAATCCGGGATAATAACCTTAGTAAATAGTAGCCATTCCTTCCTTCAGAATCTCCTTCCTCCAGAATCAGCGGGCCAGCGTTCTTACCAGGGATTTCTACNGCCTGTGCTCAACAGAATTAAANTCAAAACGACCAGCAAAAGTACAAAAGTAATAGACCAATCCCTTGCATTACATTCCCCTTGCATTAATTCTCTTCATCTTAGACCAACGCAAATTCTATGTTGCATTCATTTTCCAGCCTGACATTTCTCAGCTAGGCCTTCCCTAAAATCGGGAACAGCAACCGGCGTCCCACCGTTGGCGATCGATTCTTCTGATACTAACCCTGGAACGGTGAAATCCAAGGCCCGGTAGACATTTAGGGGAGGTGGTGTGCCATTAAGGAGGGCGTCGATAAAGTCTCTCAATTCGAAGTATTCGCCCGTGACGCCAGCGGCCTGGGCCTCGGCTGAGGGCTTAGTCCATCGATCGGGTAGAAATTCACTTTCAAAGTTGGAAAACGGTTGCCACGCTTCGCCTTCAATCGAGATCTTGGGTTGGTCACCGAATCCTCGTGTTCCCTCGTAACAGGCTTTGGTGCCCTGAAGACTGAAGTAGCTATTGGCCGGGCGAGTAGAGAGCATATCGATCCGGATCTTGATTAAGTAGTCACTCTCGGTTTTGCACAGCATCAGCACGGTATCTTCCATAGCGTGTTCGGGATCGGTATGTACGCCGGTACCCAAAGANCAGACACTCTTCACCCGTTCACCGAACCAGTCTAGCACCGGTCCCAGGCTATGGGTGGCATAGTTGCAGCGGTTGATACCAACCTGCCAGTAATANCGCCAGGTTGGATTTCCCTGGCCATCGTGGTGAAGAGATTTGATGTCGTGGACATACTCACCTTCACCGAAGTAGATGTCACCAAAAACCCCCTGCTGTACCATGTTACGAATCAGTATATTCGACTTTTGGTAGCAGAGATTTTCGGCCATCATGTATTGGGCCGAACTACTTTCGACTGCCTGCACTAATTCAGTACACTGATCCAGCGACACCGCGGCTGTGACCTCGCTAATCACATGCTTACCCGCTTGCAGGGCTTGAACCGACTGGGGAACGTGCAGGTTCTCCGGCGTAGCCAAGACCACGATATCGACCTGATCCAGTAGGTCATCGTAGTTGGTGAATCGTTGCTTGATCTGATACTGATTGCCAATCTGATCCAGTGCGGACTGATCCAGATCGCAGATGGCGATGACCTCTGTTTCTGCCATAGCCGCAAAGGGGCTAAAATAGGATCGACCTCGACCGGCGCCGACAATCCCGATCCGAAATTTTTCACTCATCTTCGTTTCTCCTATTCCATTTTGGTGACTTTGACCGGTTGGCCGGTTCTAGCCGATTCGACTCCCGCTACCAGTGCAGCAACAGTTTTTGCGCCTTCAATGACATCAATCTGTGGTTTTGTCCCGTTGAGAACACAGCTCAGAAAGTGATCCACCACAGTCTCAATGGCATCGCCTTCGCTTGTCACCTCGATCGGTTCCGGTTCTCCCTGATGATAGATCTGGTTTCTCCAAATGGTGCCTTCGGTTCCATAAATGGAAAGAAGTCCCTCTCCCATACCGTGGCCGCGACAGCCACTGCTAGCCAGAACCTTTCCCAGACATCCGTTCTCGAACTGGAAGGTAAAAATGTAACAGTCGTCCAGAGGGAAGTCTGGCAAGGTATCGCCATTGGCGTAGGCGTGTACCTCCACGATCTCCGAATCGACCGTCCAGCGCAGGAGATCTAAGGGGTGACATCCACCACCAATCAGAATATTCTGCGGATTTTTGGGATCCGACCGCCAGGTCATCGGGGTATAGTAAGAACGCATATCGTGGATGTAACTGCCCTCGACGAAAAACGCCCTCCCGATTTTCCCCTGATCGTAGATCTGCTTGATCCGCTGATAGATTGGTTGAAAACGCATGAATTGGCTGGCCATGAAAGTTAATCCCGTCTGCTTAACCTTCTGAACCAATGCGTGGCAATCCTCCAGATTATCGGTTAGCGGTTTTTCACACAGGACATGTTTGCCTGCCTCCAAGGCGGACAAGGCGTGTTCGGCATGCAGATGGTCGGGGCTGCAGACCATGGCCACATCAATCTGATCGTCAGCCAGCAATTGACTGACGTCGGCATACTGCTGATAGGCTTTGTTGGCGGATGAGACTTTGGCTTCGGTACCATCAGGTGTATTGTCGGTCTGGCAAAAGCTCATCATCTCGATTTGTGAATGTTGGCAAAACCCTTGAATATATCCATTCAAATGGACATCATCGCCAATGAAGCCGACGCTTAAACGCTTCTTCATGCTTTCTCTCCTTTAATTTAGCAATTTAGCACGGTGAAAGTCACTCAGTCAAGTGGTCGAAAATTGTGTTAAAACCCTCAAAGTGTGCTCTCAACCTGGCTAAACCATACCCCTGAACTTAAGCTCAAGTCAAATCCGCGATACAGGCAACTTGTTAACGAAACTTGCTAGCGAAGTGACATCCCCAACCCGATAACTAAACTAAGCTCATCGGCCTGATATGGAAAAACATCTCATAGCTTAGCCGGGTGTAGAGTTGCCCCTCTTTAACTGGACACCAAAAAATACATGCACTAAGAACGTAAATACGTTAAGCATCGAGGTTTTTACTGGTCGCTTTACGATAGCCGATAACAGAGAGGTTATTGTCAGCATCTATTTCAACAATTGCATAGGCGTTGTTTTCTTCGCCCTTTCCCTCCACTACTGCTTGAAGTGTATAGTAGTGAATGCCATTAATACGGTTATACTGCCCCGCGTGTTGGTGTCCATGAAAGACGGCCTGGACTTTACCTGAGGCCTCCAATAGTCCTCTGACTTCTGACGCATTATTGATGTAGTGACTGCCTACACCATCCAACAGTTGGTGCACAAAAACGATAACCGGAAACGGATTGGCATTCAACTGTTGTTTTAGCCAACCGAGTTGATCAGCCGGAATATTGGCATCAGTCCAGTCAAAGTTGCCGTGGTCGTAGGCCTCACCATCAGAGCGAAAGTTGGCATCTAAGACGATAAACTGAAACCCTGCCAAACTGAAGTTGTAGAACGTTGCCTCTGGCGAAATGCCCGTATTGGTGGTCTCGGATAGAAACTGAGACTTGGAGATACTGTCCAGATCGTGGTTGCCCAGTACATGATAGGTTCGTTTAACACCACTCCGGAAGACGTTTTCGATAGCGCGCAAATAAGAGAGCGTCAAGGCCTCATTTGGCTGACTATCTTCATCCTTGAAGTCACCCAGTTCTATTAAAAAGCCGACCTGTTGCTCCATGAAATCGACACACTCTTTGACTTTGGCCAGAGATTGACGATAGTAACGACTTCCTCTGCTGTCGATGTCGGCATAATGCGGATCCGTTACCATACCAAAACGTAATTTAGAGGTTGTTGTAGCGGCATAAGTAGATGTTGAGATCACGGCGGTTCCAACGGTGGCAGACGATTTAAGAAAGTCTCTTCGGTTGATTATCCATTCTGTGTTTTGTGAATCCATCTCTTATATATTACCAGTTGGGAAATTACCATTTCTATTCGTCGTTTTGAGCGGAGTGTATCCCAATTCCGCTACTTTTGCAACAGAACAAGGCCGGGCCAAAAAGCCACTTAAGATTACGCTTATAAGCATATCTTATAAAATGGTAGTATGGTATGAGTAGAAAACGACAGTTGCCAATTCTTAGTCTGAAGCAAGTTTAGCAGCTAAACGGGGTAATTTTGCTCACACTAACCGGTATGTCTGCCCCTGTTCTACGAGGAATTCAACCGTTTGGCGGTCGATTTGGGTAGCCGCTACTTCCCGGCCATCAATCGTCTGCACAGTTAGGCTACGGTCAGCGCGAACCCGACAGACGTCGGTGTAGCTAACGTAGATCTTGGCCTCTTCGATTGTCTGGTCAGACCAGATCATATCTACCTCAAAACCACCTCTGGCACGAAGACCGGAAATCTCGCCCTTTGGCCAGGCTGAAGGCAGCGCTGGCAATAGATGAATGCGCCCGGCATGACTCTGCAGCAACATCTCCGCTATGCCTGCTGTTCCTCCAAAGTTACCGTCGATTTGAAATGGCGGATGGGTATCAAACAGATTGGGTAGGGTGCAACGAGTCAATAGATCTGTCAGGTGCTGATGTGCTGTCTCACCGTTTTCCAAACGGGCGAAGAAACTGATTAACCAGGCCCGACTCCAACCGGTATGCCCTCCACCGTGCGACAACCTATAATCCAGCGATTTTTTGACCGCTTCTGCTAACTCTGGTGTGCCGCTAGGCGTAATCTGCCGTCCCGGATGCAGCCCGTACAGGTGCGACATATGGCGATGTCCTGGCTCCGGTTCGCCGTAGTCTTCGATCCACTCTTGCAGACGACCCGTCTCTGCGCTGATTTGCAGAGGTGCTAAATCGGCCAGCGCGCTTGCGATACGCAGTCGAAAGTCACCTTCAAAATTGGGCTCCTCCTGGCGGATCTCATCGATAGCAGCTAAACAGTTGGTGANGAGATCGTGGGCAATTTGTAGATCCATCGTTGAGCCGTAGGTAAACATGGAGATGGTACCGTCTGCCTTTTTGAACCGATTTTCTGGAGAGTGAGAGGGATTGGTNACCAGTTTCCCTGCCACAGGAGTCTGTTCGGGNGCCCGCACTAAAAAGTCGAGCATAAACTCNCTTCCACCTTTAATTAATGGATACGCGACCTCTCTCAAAAANTGGCGATTTCGACCGAAAGCGTAGTGCTCCCAGGGATGTTGGCAGAGCCAGGGNCCTCCTACCGGCCAAANNCCCCAGATGCCGTCAGCGGGAACGGTAAAGCCCCAGGTGTCGGATAAATGATGCACNGTCCANCCACCTGCACCGTAGTGAATGCGGGCTGTTCGACTACCCTCCGGAACCAGGTTCTCCATATAATCGAACAAGGGAAGGTGACACTCGGCCAGGTTACAGACCTCGGCCAGCCAATAATTCATCTGCAGGTTGATATTAGTGTGGAAATCACTGTTCCAGGGGGCATTCAGATGCTCGTTCCAGACACCTTGCAGGTTGGCCGGCAATCNGCCCGGACGAGAACTGNCCATTAACAGATANCGGCCAAACTGGAAATAAAGNGCNAAAAGCTGANGNTCAACGCCTCCGTNTTGTAACGCCTTTAACCGCTCATCGGTCGGTAGATCCGAGGCCTCACCCAACTGGAGTTGGACACGGCGAAACAGGGTACGGTGGTCGGTGATGTGGCGCTGACGGAGATCTGCTTCACGTTTGCTGATCAGCTGGGCGAGCGCGTCGGAACAGATCTGGCGCGGGTCAGCAGAGGTGTTGTTCTGATTAACGTAGCTGGTGGCCGCAGAAAAAATGAGCGTGGTCTCTTTCGCCTGTTGGATTCTCAACTGCCCAGCCGTGGCTTGTGGTTGGCCATCGGTAGACAGTATCTGGAGNTGACCTTCAAAGCGAAGCCCCTCAGCGCCAATTTGCCCAACCAGCGCAACTNTNTCGGAGGCTAGTACNACACAGTCGGCATTCTGCTCGCGAGTCAGTTCAACGGCGAACGTAGTTGNGGCTGTAGTGTTAACTCGAATTACAATCACTTGATCCGGAGCCGAAGCAAATACGTCTCGTTGGTAGGTCACACCATCTATCTGATAGGTTGTTGTCGTTACACCCGTATCCAGATCGAGTTCCCGCCGATAAGCGCTCGCCTCATCCGCTGACTCGATATAGTCGAAGGTCAAGTTCAAATCGCCAAGTGTCTGGTAGGAGTCAATACGGCAGGGAAGCCCCATCATGGTTTCGGCTGCCAACTTGGCGGCGGCTTCATTCTGACCATCGAACAGAAGTTGCCGCACTGTGGACAAGGCATTCAGTGCTTGTGGATTGTTACGGTCGGTCTTTTTACCATCCCAAACGGTCTCTTCGTTGATTTGAATCCGTTCCTGCCCAATTCCGCCAAAAACCATCGCACCCAGTCTGCCATTGCCGACGGGGAGCGCTTCGACCCATTCACTTGCGGGTTGTCGATACCAGAGCTTTAAATCTGTTTGCTGTTCCATCTGCTTGTTACCTCATGCCGCCGTATGTTGTCAGTCGTTATGATATATGTCGACGAAATATTAGTGTTTATCTCGCCTTATTATGATCTAATAATCTAAATTACGCAAGTTTTACCACTTCAGTTATCTCTTATCATATCCAGGGATAAGGTTGGTAGCGATCTCCAGAAGCCGCTTGCCAGATCTCTTTAGATCTTGTTACAATTAGTTCGACCTTCCGCTATTAAAATGCGCGTGTTAAAATCAAAGGACAAGTAGAATTGACATGGGTGATTTCCGTGAGCATTACATTGGCGGTCTCGTCGTCTATACGACTTTTTTCGTCGTGTCGATGGGGGTTTCGTTGACCGGTATCTTTCTATTTGGTCTGCCACAGAACTGGAATCCAACAGTGCCGATGGAATTGTTGTCTATCGCCTTCTGTTTCGTGATCTCCCTGCTGTGCAGTCTGTGGCCGGACGTGGACATCAAGAGTAAGAGCCAGCAGATNTTCTACGCCCTGTTTGCAGTTTCCAACCTGGTCTTGATCCTTAAACAGGAGTATCGGATCTCGGCCTTTTTCGGCCTGTTTGCTATGCTACCGATGTTGGGTAAACATCGAGGATGGACTCATTCACGGCTGACGATGATTCTTTTTCCGGCGCTATTTGTACTGGTACCGCTCTGCTTTCAGTCTGGTATCGATCGTCCCTTGGAGATCTGGAAAAAGTTTGGTGGGCTTGANCAGTTGATTGCTCTCAAGAGTAGGTTGCCTTTTTATGTTGCTGGCGTGGTCGGCTACGCCACACATCTACAGGTCGATGCGATTCTTCTGCCAAGATCCAAAAAACGTGCTTGACATCTCGGCAATCGCATCTACTATTCAGCCGTTACAACAGTTGGCTCAGTCAAAACAGGTCTCCCTATATCTGGTTGGCGGCTCTGTTCGGGANCTTCTATTGGNTCGTCCGACTACCGACCTCGACTTTGCGTTAGCCGAAAACGCTATCACGATAGCTCAAGATTTCGCTAGAACCATCGATGCGACCTGCATCCAGTTGGAGACGGATCCACCGACTGCACGGATAATTTCCAGTCGGTCAACCCCACCTCAGATTTACGACTTAGCCCAGTTTCGAGGACANGATTTGGAGGCAGACCTACGGCTTCGAGATCTAACCATCAATGCCATGGCGTATAATCTGGATCGACAGAATTTGATTGATCCTTGTGGAGGACAGCAGGATTTNGCNGCGAAAATCTTGCGCTTTCCGGCTCGACAGGTGGTGGTCGATGACCCNCTCCGCATGTTGCGCCTGTTTCGTTTTGCAGCCCAACTCGAGTTTCAGATCGATCCCGCTTCGCTGTCATTGGTCAGCCAGTTATCAGACACTTTGTCATTGTCGGCCACAGAACGCATACGGGATGAATTTCTGAAAATGATGACTGTGAACCAATCAGTACCCATATTGGAAATTATGCAGGACATTGGGTTGCTTCAACAAATCTTAAAATCAGATTTTGAGGTGGCAAAGAAAAAGATCTCTTTTTTTGAGCAGCAACCGGTTCCCGATCAACTCGACCAATACCTGCAACAAGCGGAAGGATTGTCAGTAGAAGACTATCTGACTCACGAGGTAGTCACAGGTCTAAACCGATCTACGCTGATTAAACTCAGTTTGCTTTCCCCAGCAGAGGATTGGAAAAGACTACTATTAGGACGAAAAGCTGAGCAATTGCTATCCAATTGGAAACTGGGATTTCAGCAATTCCCATCACTTGATCAAGATCCAACACCGCTTTTACGGACCTTGCGGTGTGAATGGATTGGTGTGATCACCCAATACTTTGCCACAGTACAGGCCCAGGCAAAGAGAGAGGCTTCAACTTCAATCACCGATTTTGAGCAGATTGCCCTTTCGATTGGAGTGTGTTACTATGAAAAAGTCTTGCCGATTTTGAAGCGAGGGTCTTTGCTGACCGGTAAAGCCCTGATCCAGATCTTCAGGATTTCCGAAGGACCGCAGATTGGTCGGATTCTAACTTACCTTGACCATCTTCAATTCGCAGGACTGATCAGAACACAAGATGAGGCCTGTCAAGCGGTCTCTAAATACTTAAGTCAGCAGAGCTCAATCCAAAATGGGAACCGATAGCGATAATAAAAGTCTGATTGAAACGCTTTGGGAGCAGCACCATCAGCTTGGACTTCGCCTCAATTCACCGCTTTCCGAACTGTTGAGGGAGCGGACAACCGTTGAGTGCATCAGTATCGAGCAGATACCTAATGAGCGATTTGGACAATTTAACATCAATGCAGTTTGGTGTCTGATGAACATATGGCAGTCTCAAATTATGTTTGGGATTCCCAATGGGTTGGGATTGAACATCGCGGCTCAACTGCTTAACTACCCGTTGACTGCGACGGAGATCGAAGCCGCTCGTCCACTGGGGCAAGACGAGAAAGTCTCACTGATGCGGTTTGTAGATTTACTTAACGCCGATCTGGAAAAGCAGTGGAAACTGGTTATTTCGAGTACGCGAATTACGTTTCAGTCAATCGTCGGTCAGGTAGCTGAATTCTCCAAATACTTCAAGGATGAAATGGGAATATTGGTGGTGCTCGAAGTTAGTCAAAACGCACCGTTGGGTAAACTGATGATCTATTATCCTCCAGATGTTCTGATCTCTATCAAGCCGGACGCGAAGTTGGTAGAGTTGCCACTAAACGCAGATCCTGAAATGTTAGCCGTAGTCGAGTCGGTAGCTCACAAATATTTTCAGCAGATTATGCAACGACTCGATCGGCTGGAAGAACAGGTTGAAATCCTGGACAAAGAAGATAGTCCAAAGAGGTGGTGGCAATCTTAGTGGATATCAGGTTTCTATTACTGCTCTATCACTAAATATTTAGATCTATCAAACTAGAATCAACACAAATAAGATTAGAAAAATTAATCATTTGAGGGAAAAACCAATGTCTAACTTTCAATTATCCCTGCGCACCCGAGTTCAACCCTTTAAGGGCAGTGATGAATGGCATCCCGTTCAGCTTGAACGGTCGGTTCCGGTTGACACAACAGCATTTTTGTTGTGCGATATTTGGGACGTCCACTGGTGCAAAAGCGCCACGCGCCGTTGTGGTGAAATCGCCAAACAGACCAATCAGGTGGTTTCGTTTGCTCGGCGGAATGATATACAGATTATCCATGCGCCCTCTGATACAATGGATTTTTATCAGGATTTTGAGCAGAGGAAGATGATGCAGAATCTGGAGCCTATCGAAATGCCGGCATCACAAGACCTGCTAGATCCGCCGCAACCGATCGATGCCTCGGATGGTGGGTGCGACGATGAACCTCAGTGCGAATCCCATGGCCCGTGGACGCGGCAGGATCCAGCTATCGAAATCGGGGATGCCGATGGCATTTCGGACAATGGGCAGGAGGTCTACAATCTTCTTCAGGCCAAAGGAATTAACACGCTACTAATTATGGGGGTACACACCAATATGTGTGTCCTGGGTCGGTCTTTTGCCATCAAGGCCATGACCCGTATCGGCATCGACTGCGTGTTGGTTAGAGATCTGACCGATGCGATGTACAATCCCAGGAAAGCACCTTTTGTTAACCATCAAGCCGGTACAGAACTGGTAATTGAATATATTGAAAAGCACTGGTGTCCGACGGTACTAAGCCAAGATTTGATGCAGATTAGCTAAGGTCTAATTCTCATCCTGACTTTCACTATGCAAACCGAGTTCTTCTTCTAGGGTGCGGATCTCGGCCAGCGTATCCGTGCGGGGATCGAGTTGGTAAGCTACACGAAAGGCTTCCAGAGCCAAGGTCGGATCATCTAGAAAGGAGCGATGGATCTGCCCTATCGAGAACCAGGCATCGACTTCGTCAGGATCCAGTTCGGCGATCCGTTGATAGACCTGCAACGCCTGATCATAGAGCCGAATGTCGCCTTGGCTTCTCTCCAGGCTGGATGCCTGCCCATATAACCGATCAATTAACTCCTGTTTGGCTTCAGAAAAATCGGGATCGAGGCTTACAGCCTCCTCCAGCAATTGGATGGCTGAATCTGCCATCCGGTTCAAATCCTCAACCTGTTCAGCGGTCAGTTCCTGGTCGCTGAACTGAAGTTTTTGACTTCGTCGATGGTAGGCTCGAGCTAACTGTAAACGTGCCAACAAACCAAAAGCGGTTGGATAAGAGGGACCGGACTTCAACTCCAAATCACCGGTGATGGCTTGCTGATAGTGATCTACTGCTAAATCGAACTGGTTGGAACCTTGATACAAAATCCCTGACTGATAGTGAGCCTCAGGATGATGGGCGTCCTGCTCTAAAACTTTTAGAAAGGCACGAACCGATTCGACTCGCGCTCCTTGGTCCCGAAATAGTTTGCCTTGTAACAGATGGATGGCAATGTGGTCGGGATTGATATCTACAGCTTTCTGGAGATGCTGAAAGGCATCTTCTATCCAACCACTCTGAAAATAGATGTCCGAGATACGGACGTGAGCGTGAAGCCGCAGCCCATTTAGTTTAGGATCCGACTTCGATTGAATTGATCGAACCGCTTGCCAGTAAGTCAGTAGGGCCTGGCTCAAGTCGTGGGCGTCGAAGTCGATATCAGCACGCGCAACCAATTGAGATGGATTTCCAGTCGCTTCCGTCTGGTCGGTCTTACCGCGCATCGACCAGGTCGCCAGGCCAAAAAAGGCCAGTACAATGATGGCCTCGACAAAAAAAGCAGGCCCGAGACGGATTCGCTTTCCAACTGTTTGGCTGTTGGTCATAGGTCGTAGAGTTGACCGTATTTGGTTCGCAGGTAACGAAGGTAGGGATCGATTGTTAGCTCATGGCCTGTCACTCGCTGAACCAACTCATCAGGCGTAAATTTGCTGCCGTGTTGATAAATATTTTCGGCTAACCACCGATGGAGAGTGTCAAACTGACCGGCCGCTATGCCGGCTTCAATCGTAGGCTGCTCGGTTAGGGCTGTCTCAAAAAATTGGGCCCCCAAGATGTTGCCCAGTGTATAACCTTGGAAAGAACCACCGATTGTGCCGTGGAACCAATGCACATCCTGTAAAACCCCATTGACATCGTCGGGTGGAACTAAACCGAGATCTGACCGATACCGTTCATTCCAGGCCTCGGGCAGATCTTTAATCGGTAGGTGTCCCTCCAACATCTCCAACTCTAAATCGAACCGGATCATTACGTGGAGATTGTAGGTTACTTCATCTGCGTCAGTTCGGATCAGCGACCGCTGAACCTTGTTGATGGCGCGATAAAATTCGCCGGCCGACGCCCCTTGTAGTTGCTGTGGAAAGGTTGATTGCAACTTGGGGAAAAAGTAATCCCAGAAGATCTTACTGCGGCCGACGATATTCTCCCACAGGCGTGACTGGCTTTCATGTATGCCGGAAGAGGTGCCTGTCCCAAGTGGAGAGGCTTCATAATCGCGGTTGATTCCCTGTTCGTAGAGGGCGTGTCCGGCTTCGTGCGTTGTACTAAACAGAGCCTCGCTAATATCGTTGGGTTTAGATCGGGTGGTAATGCGAACATCACCCAGTGAAAATTTGGTCATAAATGGGTGATACGTCTTATCCTGCCGTCCACGATCGAAATCGTAGCCAAACTCCTCGATGACGGTTTTACCAAATGCGATCTGTTGGTCTTCTGGGAATTCAGCATGCAGACAGGAATCGTCAACAGCAGGCTGACTGGTGATCGTCTCTACCAGTGGTACTAACTGCTGGCGAAGCCGGGAAAAGATTTGACGAATAGAAGCGGTTTTCATTCCGGGATCACTGAAATCGATCAGTGGATCTGCAATATGGCTATAGCCGGGGAAAAAGTCCGCTAATTGGCGACTCAATTCTAGCGTCTTTTCGAGATGTGGAATAACCGAGGCGAAATCGTTATCAGGTCTGGCCACAGTCCACTGTTGGTAAGACNGTGTCGAGTGGTTTGAGAACTCGGCCATAAAATCGGCGGGAACGGATGTGCGTCGCTCATAATCTCTACGCGCCACCCGGATAAAACTGGCCTGGTCGGCATCGTAAGNCAGATTCGCTTCGTAAACTCGGAGTTGATCTAACAGNCGCCCAATTTCTGGATCGGTGAACTTTTGATGTGCTAACCGTTCCAAAACTGCCAATTGTCTTCCTCGAGCCTCGACACCACCAGGCGGCATATAGGTNGTCTGATCCCAATGCAAAAGGCTGGCAGCTGATTGAATATCGTACGCTTCAGTCAACCGTTGTTTGAGTGCGGACAACTTCTCTTTCATCCCTCATTAACACCTATTTTGATACTTAGATTCACTGATTCGCTGACCCACTACCAAATGAGACCAACTCGTCTTTGACAGGTGAAAAGTAGATTAGCCCAATCGTAATCCCGGTGACAATTAACAGCACATCCAGTATTGCCTCCACAAAGGGAAGGTTAAGGTAAGGTGTTCCTTGGCCTGCTGTCCAGAAGACGGCTAACGCTGCCGCAGCCAGATACATGAGTCTAGCCCACTTCTGNAATAAAAACAACCCGACGGATCCACCGACTGTTAACAAGGCTACAATTATCATTGAGGCCATATCTCGGCTGTTGGTTTCTAGGAGAAGCTCCCGGTATTCCTTGGCTTGATCTTCGGATAAAGCAGAATCTTCAGATAAAGCAAAGGCGGCAAAGGCTAAAACAATCAGAACCCAATGTGCTATAATGATCAGACGAAACGTTTGTTTTATTTCCACGATATAGTATCTCCTAGAACCATTGCTAGAAATGGCCTGGAGACGTCGCTGCTGTAACATTCCCAGGACGAATCTATTTTTTCTGGACGGGACTTAGAGGTAGGTATCCAGTTGTGCAGTGGTCGGTGTGGGAGTGCTGATACCGCCTTCAGGAATATCGAGTTTGGCTGCCCAGGCAATCGAATTGAGCATGAACTTCCGGAATTGGTCGTCGCCCCAGTTATTGTGGTAGTGCCCACCAGTAAAACCAACGCCTCGCCCTCCATCAGGCCGTTCGATGCACCAGCCTAGATGCTGTGGTTCTCCCTTAGCAACTGATGCTCTCACGTGCGGATTACCGCTGTGGGGACCATCGTCTCTGGTCAAAGTCGATTCCGGTGCAATCGCGCTCAAGATTGGAACTACCTGTTCCATATTTTCCGGGAAGCGCATATGATAGTACCATTCATCGTCTAGAGAGAAGGACTGTAATCCGCGAGAAATCGGATGTGAAGGGTATGCCGTAAATTCCGCCTCCCAGTGAGGATTGACCGAAAAGTGGGTCTCAAAGTAACCGCCAACCCAATCGAGAAAACAATCACCCGGTCGACCTTTGGGTACTTCGATAGCGTAGTGCATCATGACTAATCCCATTCCCTGTTTAGCCAAAGCATCGACTTGATCCAGATGCG
Source organism: Candidatus Poribacteria bacterium (assembly GCA_002699335.1). The sequence continues at coordinate 2,489 of PACG01000046.1, read as the reverse complement.
GGATGATCAAGTGTCCTGATCCACCATCCGAATAGACAGCAATCGCCGAAACACCGTTAAAAGCGTCTGGTTCTTCCGGCCAAGCTAAATGGACTTCTGCCTCGACCCCATCGACATGTTGATTCAGTGTATCTGCTAGAAAATGACAACCGGCTGGATGTTCGTGTGCACCGCTGCCGTGGCTAGCGGTGCCTGCGACAAAGGCGATTTTCGCTTTTTCTGACATTTTAGTTTCCCCCATGAAAAAATTCAGACCTGACCAGTGGGCCAGTCAAGCCCAACTCAGTACAATTGCTATCCCAATTATACACAATAGACCATCTGTATAAGTAGTAGAGTTGTTGCAAAACAGATCTGATTTTATTCACATAGACAATTTCACTTCCGAAACCTCCGCGCAGTTAGATTTACTGGTCGAACCCACAAAAATCGAACTCGGAAAGAATGGATCGTTTGGCCAAAAGACGATGCGGATATCCTGGACCTAAGAGCCGTTGTCTCCATCTGTCAGGAGCGATACCACCATATCGCCCTCCCTACCGTCGTAAATACGGTAGCTGACATACTCGAGGTCAGACTGTAGTAAAGAGTAGTTCGTCTAGCTACCGATCGGACAACCGTTGTAGAGCAAGGGAGATTCTTACGGATAGGAATCAGTTGCCAGAATTCACTGGTCACGGACCGCTCTCCTTCCCCATCCATTCCGTGAAAGCTCAATTCCAGTACGGTTCTCCCTGGGCTAGATTGGCCTGCAGCACCTCTTCGACCAGTTCGACACCCTGGCCGGGGCGATCCGGCACCTGGATATAGCCGTCGACCACGTTCAGGTCATGCTGTCCCATCTCCTCGATAAAAACTCCCTGGCCGATCCTCGATCCGTAGCCACGAAATCCCGTACCGTGGCCATGGTGTGAATCAGAGAACCGATATTGTGGTAGCCACAGGTATGTAAAAAAGCTCCGCCAGTTGAGCGATACGCCTGCAGCCAGTAAAACCACCATCAAAAACGATATCGGGGTGGATCGCATCCAGCGTGTCGTTGACCAGAAAGGGATAACATTCGCTCGTAGTGCAACTCGACCTCCAGGGGGGTCCTGTCCTTTTAGCAGCGGCAGAATCTCTTTTTCCAGGTGGGCGTGGACGATGGGGCCGTGTGTACTGGCTTCGCCATAGCCGACCAGGCCAACGTCGGTCTCGATCTTGATCAGGCTCAGTGGATGTTTTTGCAACTGCATGGCTTTGATATCGNTAATCTGAACTCTACCTCGTTCGGGGTCTAAAATAGGATTCATGGATACTCCTGCTATATTGCGATTTGAGAGTGACATCTTTGGTGACCAAGGTTCATAGACGATTGGTGGCTATATGAGTTAAGGAAACGTCAAGGAACCCGTCGGTGGATTGCCAAGCGCAGGAAGCAGAAAGTTCAAAAGCGTTTGATGACCGGCTTAACCGTCTCAGNCAACGGATTGAAAGCACCTTCAACTCGATCCAGAATAGCGATCGCAACCTGGAGCAGTTGTTACTAAGATTCAAGCTACACTCTGAAACTGGTATTGCGTCACTATCTTTGGTCTTGAGGTGCAAGCCGTTCGCCTAATAAAAGATGAAATATAATTTCACATCCGNCATAAGTTGGTAAANGTAGATACTATTGTCCCACAATTCTGGCCCACATGATAACTTAGTAGCAATGCTGCCCCTGATCGAAACCATGGATAAGCTTGGAAGCCACGTTACCAACTTATGCAAGAGGTGGGATAATTGTAGCTTACGCTCTCTCCACAATTTCTAGATCCCAATCTTGCCAGTAATATCTTACCGGACGACCTGGATCCCAGTCCTGGCAAATCTCATCCCGTGTTAGCCAGTTCATGTGAGGTATTAGGGAGTCGACTCTAACCGGGTGACTCTTCGGCTGATAACGGAAGTCGCGGGAGAAGCGAAGTCGATCACTGCTTAGGTTATCCCATCCCTGATGGGNCGTAAAACTATGCAGCATCACCACGTCGCCGCAAACGCAGTCCACCTCACCAGCACCNGNNCCTCTTTTACCTCNACCTGACGNCCTCCGGGGCCANCCGCTGNCTTGTCNNGNAGTTNACCTCGTCGCTGCGACCCTTTAGCCATTGCCAATCCGCCTAACGAAACGGGACAAATCCCCACAGGTAAACCAGGCCGTCCACGCCTCTTCCGAACCACCGATATACAGATTGTCCTGATGAGGTGGTGTTGTGGGCGAGACAGAGTTAGCAAAGACCAGACGACAGATATTGCGGATATGAGGCAAAACCAGTTCACCAAAGAGAACTTCAAGCACCCGAATTAGGTTGTCATCCAGGGCCAGTTGATGACAATCCAGAAGTGTTTGAACATCCCGATAGAAGGCTTGCCACCTTGGATCCCCGCCTTCGACTACCATCGGATTCGGGTTGGCAATACCTTCCATAGAAGCCATTCCCTCTTTTGTCCAATCGTGATGAGCACAA
>PACG01000045.1 GCA_002699335.1 Candidatus Poribacteria bacterium | reverse complement strand
TTTATCCTTGTCTAACTCAGGTGGATAAGTAATCAGATAGGAGATGTAAAGCTGAATATTCCAGCCTAAAATATCCCATAATAGTGGGAAAGTTTTGGGCCAATCCAACAATTCTAGAAATATGTCATCCTCAGCTACCATACAGAATTTACTTAAGATAACATCGTTGCTTAACTTTTGTTTCTTCCGTTCCTCATAATCTACTCGATTAATAACCTCAGCCAACTGATCGATTATCTGTGGTGTTAAAGCCTCTTCCACAATCAAATATCCGTCATTGTTAAATGTATCCAACTGTTCTTGAGTAGCGCAATATTGCAACCAATCTTGACTTGCTCTGTTCGTTACTGTCACGTTCGAGTCATCCTATTGACCCTTTTCTGCCACTTTTTCATAATTGCCCAATTTTACAGAGAAAATCTAGTCGGCCTTACTCTAACTCTTCTGAGGTAAATGTAAGGTTTAAAGTGTACAACAGATTAAGTTGGGGCTTCTAGGTTTTCATCCACCCTAGGGCGTTGTCCAATAGAAGGAGGCTGCAACATACGGCGTTGCCGTTCTGTCAGTTCACCGTAAGATTCGAGATCATAATAGTTGATGTTCCAAGCCGAATGACCGGGACTGTATTTGTACAACAAAGATCTGCGCTGATGTGAGGCTGTCCAAGGTTTAGTCCCGTGAATAAGGGCTTCAGTGAAAAAGAGGACATCACCAGCCTTAACAGCAGGTTGAACTACGTAGTGGCGGTCACACTTGAATTGACGAACCTCTTTAGGAACATAATTCAGAAAGTTGGTTTTTTGACTTCCTGGAATACAAGCAAAACCGCCAGAACCAACATCAACGTCCGACAGAGCATAGGCCATCACGCTCAACCCATTCCGCATAATCCCATCCCGATACTTGTACCAGTGGTCGCCAACCACGTCAGGACCTCCATGCAATCCCCCTCGTGAACCGCCTTGATCCATAAAAATAGCATAGTCGTGGTCGAGACGAACGTAAGGACCAAGCAACTCAACTAAATAGGGAAAAATTCGTGGATGATCGATCAATTTCTTGAAGGGTTCTCCCCATGAACTGGGTCGACCACCATGAGAATCAGCTTGTCTATTATTCTTATCGATTATCTTGTTTAGTTCCGCGACCTCATCGACAGTCAGAACATCTTTAATCACAAAGTAACCTTCAAGGTCAAATACAAATTTCTCCTCGGGTGTCATGGTATATTCTCCTTCATAACAAGCTAAAACAACATAGGCAAAACCGTCGAATGATATGTTTAAGCTAATTAAAATCAATTATACAAGTTTTGACCTAATAAACGTAGGCAAACCCGTTGGCATTCAACAACAGTAGACAGAAATCTGCTAAAGCACGAATTTCAGCTGGAACTGTCCATGGTTGCGGATCCGTTGCATAGTTCCGATAAACATCGAGTTGCTCAATGTAGGCAAACGGTTCTCCTTATATTTAACTGCAGCCCCCTTTTTTCTGTGTCAATAAAAAAACTGTAAAAACAAGTGCTTTCTGAATCAATATAGGGTCGAGGANATNCAATACAATGTACTTTTTTNCTGAGAATAGCATATACTANTTTAGNAGGCTGTTGGTTAATATATAAAGGNAGTTAAATTGCCCAANAAAATTTCAGCCAATCTTGATAGGAGAATTTATATGACTACACTAAACATNAAGGGGGCATTGAAAAAGCGCAATGAATTGGTNAAACTAGGTTTTACAATAGTACCTAGTGTTATGCCAAAGCCATTTTTAAACCAACTGCAAATTTGGTCAGAGGATATCTTCCGTCGTGTAACCATCGATCACAAAATTCGCTACCAAGGTAGCGACATCTTCGTACACACTGAGCGTCAGTGGGGGGCATTGAATAGAGCACCTGAGAAAAATCGCTTTCCCGACCTTTTAGCTGAGAAAATTATCGATATGCCTTACCAGAGGGAGGTTTGTCGCCTTATAGGCCTCGAATGTCTGAAGTCCGACGATGTGGTAATCATTCTGTCCAAACCAGGTTATGGCCCTCCTCTCTANTGGCACCAAGACTTCATGAAATGGAACAGTCCCGAAGCTGCAGCCCCCTGGCCTACTAGAATCTTCCTTTCTTATTATCTTACTGACACCAGTCGAAAAAACGGCTGCCTGCGCGTCATTCCCGGCACCCATCGCAAGCGTCATCAGCTACATGATATTCTTCCTGATGCCCATAGTCCCGAAATTCAGGCTATTGAAGATCTGTCACATCCGGTCTTCGCCGACTATCCCGAGGCTACAGATGTGCCCTTGAAAGCCGGAGACCTGATCATCGCTGATGCTCGGCTGATACACGCAGCTTGGCCTAATCAAACAGATCAACGACGCACACTTTTGCTGGCTTGGCACGATGTCTTCTCGTTTCCCAACCCACCCAGTTGGTGGACGGGCGATATTCCAGATGTAATCAAAGAAACTGATGCAAAATANGNCAGATCCGAGAGTCTTCGAACACCTACCGATTATATCAAGTAATCTCAACTTTATCAGGGAAATTAATCTTGCCTCAGTCTACAGTTGTGTTTAAGTTAAAGTAACAAAAAATCAGCGGGTGAGCATAAAGCTTACCTAACCTTCNTATCCTTCACATAAAATTGGGCAGAAGGACTTGTTAGTCTTAATCATCTTGTTTGCAAAATTAGGTATTCGTTTCTTCACTTGGTGTTAGACGGGAACTATACTATGTATGTGCTTATCTCAGACCTTTTGGTGTCAACTCACCGATTGGATACTCCAGTCCATCAGTAACNTTTCTATGCAGACTATCTGCTGCCTTGGGCAGTAGTGTATCAAATTGTATTCATAACCCGGCAATTGGATTAAGTTATACTTTAAGTTTAAAGAGTCCATGATCAAGCTTTCGTTTACCAAAAAATGTTTCTTTATCTTGTGAGTCTTTATGGCAAACACGGAGATTACTATTCTTAATTCTATGGCAGGAAACGAGTTTGAGATTGCTTTAGATCAACACGTTTCATGGGGAATAAAGTATCTGGATCTGAAAGACAACATTTTTGGGAAAAGCATTGTCAGATTGACAATAGAAGAAGCAAAACACGCCGCAGATCTGATTCGTAAAAGAAATCTATCTGTTTATTGCTTTTCCACAGTCCTTTTAGGCGGTGATATTGAATTGGGAGAAGAACGTTTTCGGAAAGGCTATCTCCAAAAGATAGATCACGTCATCAAAATTGCCAATATTCTGAAACCACAGACGATTCGCTTACTTGCGTCAGCAACTTCCAAAAGAGGTGAAATTGAGAACAGTGTAGAGTATCTCCATACAAATCATCCTTGGTTAATTCCTCTTTATATTGAAGTTATCGATTATCTCCACAAGGCGTATTGCCCTAAATTCACAAACGATCTAGGCTTCAAAGTTACCATCGAAAACGAAGTCGGAAATTGTATCTTCTCGACCACTGAAGAGATCATTGATTTCTTTGAAGCACTTGATCGTCAAGAACGTATATCTCTCACTTGGGATGTGCAGAATCTCTGGCAAATGGGAACTTATCCAACAATGGACGTCTATAATAAACTCAAAGGATTGATAGGTTATTACCACCTGAAGGGCGGACAACAGAGTAACGACGGTATCGAGCTTTGCTGGAGATCTTCTTTGGAAGATGCCTCATGGCCAGTTGCGGAGATAACGCGCCAAATCGTGAAGGATAACATAAGTCAGGTGATTTGCTTGAACCCTTCTCATGGCAAAGCTAAAACAGGTTACGATTACAACAACATGACCAAAAGAGATTTAGACTTCATTCGTAGGACTATACAGGAGATTGATTGACATAAATGACAGGAGTGATGTAAGCCTTCGAAGGTCGATATTGTTACTCAGGTGCTGAAAGTACACCCATGGGATTTCGCCCCAGCTGTTTTCTTCATGACTCAACCACAGTTCTAATCATAATTATTATTTTTTCGACTTATGTTCTTTCATAACCCAGTGTCTTTAAAGAACATACTCATTGATTTTTCGTATTAAACGGAAGTAAACTTCAAGACCTATAATCAACGCTGCTCCGCCCTCTCTGAATCCCCATTACTTTCAACCATATAGTACAGGATAGGCAATACCAACAGGGTCAGCATGGTAGCGGTCACCATACCACCGCTAATTACAATGGCCAATGGTTTTTGCAACTCGGCACCAGAACCATCTGCTAAAGCCAAAGGCAACATACCTAATCCCGTCGTCAGCGCTGTCATCAACACTGGACTAATGCGTTCTTCTGCTCCTTTGAGAATCGCTTCGTATAGGGGTAGACCTTCCGACCGTAGATCATTAATATGGCTGGTTAAAATAATGCCATTCCGTACTGCAATACCAAACAATAGAATAAATCCGACCATCGAAGGAATGCTGAGTATACCACTAGAAAAGAAAACACTGATTATGCCTCCAATCAAGGCCAATGGCAAATTGAGCATCACCAACAATGACAAACGAACTGAGTTCATCGCCAAATAAAGCAAAATAAAGATCCCAACGAGCACTCCGCCAGTTTGGATTAGAATCCGCTTTTGGGCAGCCTGCTGGCTCTCAAATTGTCCTCCATAAGTCACAAAGTAACCGTCAGTCAAGTTAACTCGACGCTGAATCTGGGTTTGAACTTCAGTGACGAAACTGGCCAGATCCCGTTTTTGGACGTTGCACTGAATCACAATTCGACGAGATACATTTTCTCGGTTAATCGTATTAGGTCCATAGTCCGTTTGCACTTCTGCCACCTGTTCTAATGGAACCAAATGCCCTCCTGAGGCACGAATTTTAAGTTTGGCAATCTTATTAATTTGGTTGACAAAACTGGGATCTACTCGCATCACCATGTCATATTGACGTTGACCTTGTAATATCTGACTAACGACTTCCCCTTTAAAAGCACTTTCAACAAAATGGTTGACATCCTTGACACTCAAACCGTATCTCGCTGCTGCTAATCGATCAACTTTGATTTGTAGTTGTTCTACTTGTACTTGTTGCTCTACCTGTAAATCAGTTACACCATCAACGTCCAACATAACGCGATGAATCTGCTCTGCCTTTTGTCGCAGTTGATTTAAATCTGGCCCAAAGAGCTTAATAGCTACCTGCGCATTAACCCCAGATAACAGATGGTCGAGACGATGCTGAATCGGTTGGCCAACGGATACCATAATGCCAGGAAAATTCTGGCTGGAAAGGAGTTGACGAACCGATTCCAGTAATTCTTCCCGGCTCTTTTCCCTTTTATCAGGTGGGGTGAAATTGACCACAATTTCATGGGTGTTGACATCATGAGCATGTTCGTCAGCATCTGCTCTACCTGTCCGACTACTAACGCTGATTACTTCGGGAATGGTCAGCAGTTTGACTTCCATCTCTCTCCCAATTCGGACAGATTCGCCCAACGAAGTACCAGGAGGAGAGAATACACTAACGGTGAAAGTTGCTTCATCCATAACAGGCAAAAACTCTCGGCCCAGTCGAGGAATCAAACTCAAGGTTAATAACATTAATATAAAAGCCGCTCCTAGTACCCAGATTCGCCATTTGAGGGTTAATACAAGTAAGGGACGATAGCCCTTCTTAATCCAATTGACAATTGGACTCTCTTTTCCTGGAAATTGGATATTAGCTGTTAATAGACGATCACTTAAAGCAGGAATCAAGGTAAGCGCTACCAGTAAAGATACTATCATTGAGATAGCTACTGCCCAACCCAATGGACGAAACATGCGCCCCTCCATTCCATCCAGACTGAAGAGGGGAATGAAAACCAAAATGATAATCAAAGTTGCAAAGACAATCGATGAACGAATTTCGTTACTTGCACGCAATACTACTTGGGTCGATGTTTCTGAGGTCGGCTGTTGAAAATATTCGCGCAGTCGGCGGAAGATATTTTCAACATTAACAATTGCATCGTCAACTACCATTCCAACAGCAATGGCCAATCCAGATAGTGTCATGACATTGATCGAAAAACCTTGCCAGATCAGTACAATGACGGATATCACCAGTGACAATGGGATAGCCGTCAATGCAATTAAAGCTGTACGAAAGTTAAAAAGGAAGACAGCTAAGACAACGGTTACTAAAATAGCGCCATCACGCAGAGCCTCTTTCACCGTGTCAACGGCACGACGAATTAGATCCGCTTGTACATATTCCCGCTTAATTTTAATTCCTTCTGGCAGGGAAGTCTCTAGCGAGCTTAAGACTGACAACACTTTATCGGTTAAAGCCAGTGTATTTACACCTGGTTGTTTGACTACTTTGCCTAGAACAGTTTCTATCCCATTTCGGCTACCTGCCCCCCGCCGAATTTCCGGTGTTGAACCAATTTGAACCCTAGCTACATCTTTGACTAGAATTGGTCTACCATGTTGTCGGGTATCGATGACCACATCTTCTATATCAGCCACCGTTTCAATACGTCCCAGCCCTCGGATCATTAATTCTTGAGCATCTCTGATGAGGAAACCTCCAGCCGAATTTTCATTGCTACTTTCGAGAGCTAAAGCCACATCTTCCAGCGAGAGGTCAAAACTCGTTAATTGGTCCGGGTTGATAAAGACCTGATATTGCTTGATATAGCCACCAATATTGATTACTTTGACAATACCTCCCTGAGATTGTAGTTGATAACGAATAATCCAATCAGCTAAATCTCGCATTTCCATCGGCCCGAATTGGCCGGTTTCATCGACCAGGGCATATTCAATAATTTCACCCAAGAGAGAAGAGGTAGGCAAAATAATCGGAGCATCAACGCCACTAGGCAAATTAGAAGCTATTAGTTGCAACCTTTCCGATACCATCTGGCGTGCCAGAAAAATGTCGGTTCCCCAAGCAAACTCAACGAAGACCAAAGACAAGCCAATAGCAGATGAGGATCGGACACGATCAACATAAGGTATACCATTCATGGTACTTTCGATGGGCAACGTGACTAACGTCTCCATTTCCTCTGGAGACCAACCATGTGCTTCCGTTAGAACAGTAATTCTGGGCGGGTTGATATCAGGATAGACATCAATAGGTGCAGATTGAAATGTTTGCCACCCTAAAATTGTAACGGCAATGGCTACTACAATAACCAATAATTTGTATTTGAGCGAAAACTCGATAATTTTAGACCACATGATTTGGCTCCGATGGTTGAGTCGTCAAGTTTAGTGGCTATGACCGGCATGTGGGTCCGTAACCGAAGCTGATTGGTTCAACGCTTTCATCATTTGATAATTACCTTGAACAACCACCATATCTCCCAACGACAAACCACTTTTAATTTCCACATACTGATCATCCTTCCTTCCAATTTCAATTTCATGTCTCGCGTAATGACTTTCCGCGACGGTAACCGTCTCATTTTCTTCCACAAGGACAAATTGGTATAAACCATCCTGTAAAACGGCAGCTAAAGGCAAAGTCAAAACCGTGTCAACCTGACCAGTAACAATGGCAAGACTAGCAAACATACCGGGTTTGAGTTGGTGATTGGGATTGTCTACCTCAACTCGGAAGTGAGCGACCCTTTGAGAGATGTCCATCATGGGAGAAATTTGCCCAATGCGACTTACAAAGGTTTGGTTCGGATAAGACTCTACACGTGCTCTGACAAGGTTTTTTATCTGAATATTGGCCAGAGCATTCTGGTTAGCTTCGCCCTCGATCCATACAGAATCAATATTGACAATTGAATAAAGAGGATCTTTTTTTTCGACTGTGGAACCGAGCATTGCTTGTTGTTGGGTAATTTGACCTGACATAGGAGCAACTACCTGAAAGTTCCAGATCATTTGATTTGAATCAATAACCTTGTCCAATTGACTAGCTGTCATCCCCAAGGTAATGAGTTTATGTTTCATCTCATCAACCGTAGAAATCGCCTTACGATAGGTAGCTTCTACCTCTATTAACTGACTTGGTTCGGCTAATAAAGCCAGATTCTCTTCGAGTAGCTGTGTATCTGTTACCTCTTCGAAAGTAGCAATTGAATCTGGCAGAATTGACTCAATCAATTCTGTTGTCAACCCTAGATTTGACAAGTTTTGCTTGCTAGCTTTAACTTTGGCTATGGACTCCCGGTGGGCGGATTTTGCCTGAATCAATTGGCTAGCTTCTTCAACTAATACAGAGAACTGTTGCCAGCCAGAGTCAAGCTCCAAACCCAACAACAACGAAATTGGAGTTTGATTTTGATCCTTGATTATTTTGTCACAGACCTGTGCCTCAATCCCTAATACTGCGAATTTATGTTTTATTGTTTCCATTTCATTGTTTGCTTGGTTATAGATCGCCTGTTGCTGGATCAAATCCTGACTAGCTGAAATTTGTTCTTGAACCAAAGCTTGGGTGCGTTCTAAGGTGGTTTTTGCCAAACTGAGCGAAAGATCAGCTCGAAGGAGCGAATCCCGCATCTTTTCTAACTCAGTATTGACTTTGGCTTTCACCAGTCGTTCTATTTGCTGGCTCACAATCTCTCGCTGACGCAAATTAGCAACTGACTGCAAATAGTCGATCTGTGAGTTTCGAA